>JAYTEU010000361.1:0-5160 GCA_043734985.1 Chthonomonadaceae bacterium | reverse complement strand
ATCTTCGCCTTCGCGGGCACCGGCGCGGCGGGCTATTCCGGCGACGGCGGTCCCGCGCTGGAGGCGCGGTTCGGCGCGGTATACTGCCTGGCGCTCGATAGGAAGCGCGGACTGCTCTATATCGACGACCTCGACAATAAGCGCATCCGGCAGATCGACCTGAAGACCGGCATCGTCTCCACGGCGGCGGGGAACGGGCAGCGCGGCGTGCCGACGGACGGAGCGCTCGCCGCCGACGGGCCTCTGCTGGACCCGCGCGCGATCGCCGTCGATGCGAGCGGCAACCTCTACATTCTGGAGAGAAGCGGGAACACCCTCCGCAGGGTCGATCCGCAAGGCCGGATCAGGACCGTGGCGGGGACGGGGAAGGCGGGGCCGGCGGAGGACGGAGACGCCCTCACCGCGACCCTGCGCGGGCCGAAGCACCTCGCCGCCGACCGCGACAACAACGTGCTGATCGCCGATACCGACAACAACGTCATCCGAAAGTACATCGTGCGGGAGCAACGGATCGTGCGCGTGGCGGGGACCGGAGCGAAAGGCGCGGGGGGCGAAGGCGGGCCGCCGAAAGACGCGGGGCTGAACCAGCCGCACGGCGTGTACCTGGACGGCAGCGGGACGCTCTATATCTGCGACAGCTTGAACAACCGGGTGCTAAGGATCGTGCGGGAATAGGGTCACCAGTTCGCCGACCTATCGGGGCGCGGGATTGAAATCCCGGTCTAAGTTAGCAAAACCCGCCTGCGCGGGTTGCGGATTTAGTCCGCGAAGGCGGACTTCGTAAACCTAGACCGGTACTTCAGTGCCGCGTACTGAAAACGGATTGCCACTGGGCGCGGGAATAGGAGAAGGGAAAACGAAGAATAATCGGGGTGACAGGATTTGAACCTGCGACCTCAGCGTCCCGAACGCTGCGCTCTACCAAGCTGAGCCACACCCCGAAAGTCTATGCAACAAGGCCGAAATAGTATAGCATAGGGTATTAGGGGTGTCAAGTAAAATTCGATACAAGCAGCGCGCTTGCTCCCGTGGAACGGGACGGGTATACTGCAACCGAATCGACTGATCACAACAAAGAGGTTACCAAACTGCCATGAAAAATCGCCTGCTCGTCGCCGCCTTCCTTATGCTCGGCTCCGCTGCCCTGGCCGCCGATGTGGACACCATCCCCGCCAAATCGATCGCCAAGAAGGGCGAGCTGCTCTTCTCCGACGACTTCCAGGGCGCCGACCACGATAAGCGCTGGCACCGTGTCGTGGACACCTTCGCCTTCGAGAACGGCGCGCTGAAAGGCATGCAGACGCGCGAGAAGGACATGCCCTCGAAAGATGGCAAGGGCACAATCACCGCGCACGCGGCCGTCTACGGGCTGGAGCTTCCCACCAAGGACAGCGTCGTGGAGTGCAAGATCAAATTCGACGGCGCGTCGATGATCGATGTCGAGTTCGACGACCGCAAATTTGAAGGCTCGCACTACGGCCATCTCTGCCGCGCACAGGTCCGCCTCAACAGGGTCACCATGGTCGATGAGCGGGACGGCAGCCAGAGCAACGCCCTGATCGAGCTGCGGAAAGACCCCGTCGCGAATAAGGAGGAGATCAAAAAACTGCTCGCCACGCACAGCGCGAGTTTCCCCGTTCAGTTGGAAGCAGGCAAGTGGTACAACTTCGTGGTTGAAACGGTCGGCGACGAGATGCGCGCCACCATCGACGGCAAGCCCGCCGGCTACCTCAAATCGCCTGGCATCGGCCACGTCACCAAGTCCAAGATCGAGCTGGGCGTCGGCGGCAAGGACGGCTGGTTCGACGACGTCAAGGTCTACAACGCCTATCCGGCTAAGTAAACTTTGCTTTCAATGCCCCAGCGGGCAGCCGCACTTGGGGCAGATGGAGTGGAAGGTGGGCATTGAGACGTCGCAGCGATGGCAATAGACAGCGTCTCCTTCCTCAGTTTCCCAGTCGGGTTTGTCCGTACCCTGGCCCGGCGCTTCGCGGGAGGGGCCGGCATAGTGCGGGGTATCGTCCAGCAGCGTAAGATCGTATCGATCTCGCCGCCGCCATCTCTCCTGACCGTAGGCGAAAGCCTCCCTGCCGAGTACCGCGCAGGCGATCAGGGCGATGGCCCCGGCTACGATCGCTCCCGGCAGGGGCGCGGCAACGAGGCCACAGCCCACAAGGCTTAACACGACCAGAGCCGCAAGGACACGGGTAGGACGGTTTACGGGCGAGGTTCGGAATTTCATGCTTCGCTCTCAGCCTGCGACATCCACGACCCGGTTCTCTTCCCAGCTCGTCTTAGCCGCCTCGATGATCTCCTGTACCGCAAGCCCGTCCTCGCCGCTCGCGTCGATCTCTTCGCGCGGCGTACCGGCGCACACCTGTTCGATCCAGCGCGCGATCCGTTTGTCGAACGTCTGGCCGAAGCCCGTCATGCCGCCCATGATGCTGTTGCGGATGACGGTCAGCTCCATGCTGCGGCGCGGATAGAAGGTGAGCTCCTCGAAGCAGTTTTCCAGCACGAACCGGCCCTCCGTGCCCATCACCTCGCAGCGCTCCAGGTTGTGCGCCGGGTTGGTGTCGTAGCTGCCGGTCAGATGCCCGACCACGCCGTTCTCAAAAAGGATGTTGACCTGCGCGTTGCTCCAGCAGACGCGCTTACCGTCCGGCCCGTCGGCCTTCGGCGCGCGATTGAAGAACGCCTGGACCTTCGTCGCCTTGCCGCAGTAGTAGCGCATGATGTCGAGGGAATGCGGGTGCAGCGCGCGGATGTGAAACCAGGGCGACGTCTCGTTTGGGTTGCCGATCCACATGGTCATGTTGCACAGCAGGAGGTCGCCGACCTTGCCGCTGTCGATCCACTCGCGGGCCTTGGCTCCGGGCGGCGTGAACCTGTGGTTGAGGTTGACGCCCAGGTAGAGCCCCTTCTCCTTCGCCGTGGCGACCATCTCCCGCGCATGTTCGATATTGTTGCTGATCGGCTTCTCGCACAGCACGTGCAGCCCCGCGTTCAGGCACTGCATCGTCGGCTCGTAGTGGTCGCCGCCGTTGTCCGCGCCGGCAGTGCAGACGGACACCATGTCCAAATCCGTGCCGACGTCCGAAAGCATCGCGTCTATGCTGAGCCACTTCTTGACCCCGTCGCGCGTCGCCGATTTCTCCACGCGCTCCGGCAGGATATCGCAGTAGCCGAGCAGCTCCGTGCGCGGATCGCGCAAGTAGATCGGTCCATGCGTATTGCCGATACCGCCGCATCCGATCACGGCCACCTTCTTCGTCGTCGAACTCTCTGTGGTCAAAGCGCTGCGCCCTCCGTTGAATAAAATCTGACTAAATTTTCCAGCCCGGTCGGAAGTGGGGCTTCAGCATCTCCGTGGCGACCTTGGAGCGGCGGCATCTCAGGCCCTTCGGGTCCCAGTCGATCGCATGCCCTGTACGGTAGGCGACGCAGCCGAGCAGAACAGCCTCGCTGAGAGCGCCGGAATAGTCGAAGTTGCAGGTGGTCGGTCCGCCGGTCTTGCAGGCCTCGATCCACTCTTTGTGGTGCCCGATGGAGTCCGGTATCGTCGGGGTGGGGGGCTTATAGTCGGCGAAGTCCGTTTCCGGCAGCAGGCGGTAGCGCCCATAGTCCGCCAGGAGCATCCCCTTATCGCCGACGAAGAGCGTGCCGTCGCCCCAGCGGGGCAGCTTGCCCTCGGCGAAGTGCGGGGGGCGCTTCCCGCCGTTGTACCAGGTCAGCTTGACTGCGGGGAGCTGCTGCCTCTCAGGGAAGTCGTAGTGGACCATAAGCCAGGCCGGGGTCGTTTCGGAGTTCACCTCCGGTCCTTCGGCGGCCACGCGCGTCGGATAGCGAAGGTCCAGCGCCCAGAACGGCAGGTCCATGTGGTGGCAGGCCATGTCTCCGAGCGTTCCGTTTCCGTACGCCCAGTAGCCGCGCCACGTCGCCGGCAAGTAGACGGGGCTGTAGCTGCGCTCCGGCACGGGTCCCTGCCAGAGATCCCAGTGGATATTGGCGGGAACCGGCGGCTTGTCGGACGGTACCACGCCTCCGGCCCAAACGCGATCCGCCCAGACGTGGACCTCGCGCACTTCGCCGATCGCCTTGCTGCGGATCACCTCCACCACGCGCCGGTAGTTGTTTTCGGCGTGGATCTGCGTGCCCATCTGCGTCACGCGCTTATGCTTCTTCGCCAGCTCCGCGAGGCGGCGCGCTTCGTAGACGGTATGCGCGAGCGGCTTCTCGCAATAGGTGTGCAGGCCCAGTTCCAGCGCCATCGCGGTAGCGGGTGCATGGCAATGGTCGGGAGTGCTGACGACGACGGCGTCCAGGTCCTTGCGCTCCAGCATCTTGCGGAAATCGTTGTAGGTCTCCGCCATCGGGAAGCGCTGCTTGGCCGCAGCGAGGTAGTTGTCGTCGATATCGCAGAGCGCGACGATGTTCTGGTTCTGTTCGGCCACGCCGTTCAGGTTGTCGCCGCCCCGGTTGGCCACGCCGATGATGCCGAGGTTCAGCTTCTCGCCGGGCGATGCCTTCTGGGCGGAGCCGCTTCGCGCCGCCAGCGCCAATCCCGCGCCCGTCGCCAGCGAATGCTGGAGGAACTGCCGTCTTGTTCGCACGCTCATTGTGAGATCCCTTTCACGCAATCAAGTCCTTCACGACATTCCCATAGACGTCCGTGAGGCGGTAGTTTCTACCGCCATAGAAGAACGTCAGCTTGGTGTGATCGATGCCCATCAGGTGGAGGATGGTGGCGTGCAGATCGTGGACATGGACCGGGTTCACCGTCGAGTGCCAGCCGAACTCGTCGGTCGCGCCGTATGCCTGCCCGCCCTTGACGCCGCCTCCCGCCATCCACATTGTAAACCCGAACGGATGATGCTCGCGTCCGTCGTTATTTTCCGCCGTCGGGGTTCGGCCGAACTCGCCGCCCCACACGACCAGCGTGTCCTCCAGCAGCCCCCGGCCCTTCAGGTCTTTGAGCAGCCCTGCTATCGGCAGGTCGGTGGCCGCGCAGTTCGCGGGCAGCTCCGTCTTCAGGCCGCCGTGCTGATCCCAGAGCTGGCAGCTCGATCGCTTGACGGTCTGCGTGTGGTAGACCTGCACGAACCGCACGCCGCGCTCCACCAGCCGCCGCGCCATCAGGCACTGCCGCCCGAACGTCTC
>JAYTEU010000360.1:0-2452 GCA_043734985.1 Chthonomonadaceae bacterium | reverse complement strand
GATGGTGCTTTCCAGAGTATTCTTTTGGAACGCTCCGAGATTGGCGCGAAGCTGCGTTATCTGCGCAATCGCTTCGTCGGCAATGCTGATGGCATTGTTGGCGCCTACAGCGGTCGTGACGTCGATTAGCGACAGGTTGGAGCCCGTTACAATGGTATTTCCCAGGTTCGCCGATCGAATGTTGCCCAGGCTGGTCGTTACGGTCTGCCCGGCATTTGCGCCGATCTGGAACTGCACCGCTCCAGAGGTAACGGTGATCGCTCCATCATTGACAACCGCAGTGCTGTTGCCGGCTTCGGTAAGCAGGATGGAGTTGCCGTAATTATCGGTCGCCCTCAGCCCGTTATCGCCGCCCGCTCGCCCTCCGGTGAAGACCGAAGACGTGGTTTGGACCACATTGTTGACCAAGGTCTGCGCCTGCACGGTGATCGTCGCATTCAGTCCGCTTGCGGTTACATTAGTCGATGCGCCCGTCAAAAGCAGATTGGCGCTCTCCGACTCGTTGATCTTATAGTTTCCGCCGTAGTTCTGCTGTGTAAGCACCACGGAGCCGGAGCCATTGCCGAAGGTGAAGTTCGCCGAGACGCCGGTAGTGTTCGACAGGTTGTTGATCTTGTTGATGAGCGTTTGTACCGTGTCGGAGCCGCTGACAGAGATCGACTGGCCATTGAGTACGACCGAGCCGCCTGAACCGATAGTCGTGCCGTTGACGGTGGAAACGCTGGAGTTGATGCCGGCGTAGGTGGCCGTGCCGACCGTTATGGCTCGCGCAGCCGCATTGTTAACGGTGATCGTTACGGGACCGCTCTGCGTCGAAACACCTCCGAACGTACCGCCGATATAAGACCCCGCGACGTTTTTCGTATCGACAACCGAAGCCGTGATGCCGGAGGTGCCGTCCAGCAGCTTCTTGTTGCCGAACTGGGTCTGCGCGGCAATGCGCTCGATGCTCGAAATCGCCGAGGCGATCTGTGTTTGGTCGGCCTGAACGGCGACTTCGTCGTTTACACCCGTGTTGGCAGCGTGAACGGCGAGCGTTCTAATGTTGCGCAGAAGGTTGTTGACTTCGCCCAGGGCGCCCTCCGCGGTCTTCAGGACGTTGGTCGCTTCCTGGCTGTTGGAGATAGCCTGGTTCAGGCCATCGATCTGGGCGCGAAGTCCCTCCGAAATGATCAGACCGGCCGGATCGTCGGCTGCCTGGTTGATCCGCAGGCCACTGGATAGTTTCTCGATGCTGCTGCTGACAGCTGCGTTAACATTCTGCAGGCTGCGCAGGGCGTTGAGAGCGGTGACGTTCGTGTTGATCTGCAATCCCATTTGCGTGTGTCTCCTCCGTGAATTGCCCGTCTCGAATTGCAGCTACGCGCTTTCGGGCCGTCGGTCGCCTTCCGGTCGATCCGAAACCCTACGGCACATGTCCGTTTCCGAATATGCCGGCGTACTACCGGCGCGGGCCTCCTAATGGGCGGACGGTTCCTTTTGGAGCGTCCTTGTAGAGATTGACCGTGTCGGGCGAAAGCCGCTTCAGGGTTCATCTCCACAAAAGTTATCGGTTCTTTACCCCGCAATTATTAGAGTTTTCCGACTTGATTTCGGGTAACAATATCCTCGACCAGCGCAAGGTTGTGGCGTGCCTCTCCGTGCTGCGGATCGCGTACAAGTTCCTGTCGAAAACAGAGCTCCGCCGCCTCGTACTGGGACGTTTGGACCAGGCAGTTACCAAGCACGAAGAGTCCCGAAGGCTGGTCGGGACAGACCTCCAGCCCCGCCATGTAGCTCTGCGCGGCATCGCTGTACTGGCCCAACTGGTAGAGTAAATCCCCGGCATTGAAATAGGCGTTGCCATAGGCAGGATCGATCCGGATCGCCTCTACATAGCAGGCCAGCGCCTCCGTGTTCGCGCCCCGCGAGGCCAGTGCACGCCCCAGATTGACGCGGATTTTCGCGGATTCCGGCTGGAGTTCCCGCATCCGCTCGTAGACCGCGCAGGCCGCGTCCGGCCGGCCGGCGCTCGAATAACAGACAGCGAGCATCTCCTGCAAGGCACAGGAGTCCGATTCAACGCTCACGAGGGATTCGACGTGAGGCGTGGCCGACCGAAAGTCTCCCGCATCAAACAGGAGTTTTGCAAGATCCCGGCGCGCGTCGTGATGATCCGGCGCCATTCGCAGCAGGCCATCCAGCACATCGACCGCATCCCGCGATCGGCTCAGTTTCCGCAGCGCCACCGACAGAAGGTACCGAGCGTCGGCAAAGCCGGGCTGGGCTTTCAGAGCCGCCTCGCACTCAATACGCGCCTCGTCGAAGCGGTCCTGACCGACGAGTGCAAGCGCCAGACCATAGCGAGCCTTGTATCCGGCGGTTCCACGATCTCCCGTCCGTGCGAGCGCCGACTCGGATTCACCGATATGGATAGCCGCGCGGAACGACTTCTCGGCCTCCGAGTATCGAA
>JAYTEU010000359.1:0-5197 GCA_043734985.1 Chthonomonadaceae bacterium | reverse complement strand
CCAGTTCCCAGTTCCCCGGGGTAGGCGCGACGCGCCAACCCAGGGCTGAAGGACGTAATCCCTTCGGGATAGAATGCCCTCAGTCCATAATTGGTGCATCTGTTCCCCGAAGGGGATCCGCCGCCTAGCCTGGGGTTGCCGCGTCGCGGCTACCCCAGGAGACCACAAATGCGGTGCATTTGCGACGTTATCCTGTGATGCCCTATCGGGTCGAACGAATGCCGGTGGCCGGGGCCATTGGTCATTGGTTATTCCACGTAGATAAATTCGTTCAGGCCGAAGAGAACCTGGCAGAGATCGGCGCGGGCGAGCAGGTCGGTATCGGCCTCCTTGGAGGCGCGGTATCCGGCGGACTGTGCGGCGAGAAACGCGAGCGCGTCGGCAGTCTCGGATTTCGACGGCTCGCGGCTCAGGACGATCTCGTAGGCTGCCTGGACCCTCTGCTCCGTCGGACGGGATTGTGCGGCAGAGTCTGCGAGCGCCAATGTACCGGCGTCCTGCTGCGCTCCAGCCGTCGAACCGTTCCCGGCGACGCGCTTTGCCAGCGCCATGGCGTATTCCCGGACCTGCGGGCTGTTCATCAACATCAGGGCTTGCGGGGCTACTATCGTCGCGGCACGGCCGGGCAGGGACTGGAGGGAGTTCGGCGCGTCGAAGAGCATCATCGTGGGGATGAGGCGGCTGCGCTTTACGAAGAAGTAGATGCTTCGGCGCTTGCTATTTTCGTCCAGCGCGCCCGGCCCGAATTGGCTGGGGTCGAGGAGGCCGCTCGCGGCCAGCATGGCGTCGCGGATCGCCTCGGCCTCCAGGCGCTGCCTGCCATGGCGGCCGAAGAGCCTGTTGTCGGGGTCCATTTTAAGCTGAGCCGGTGTGACGGTTCCAGACTGGCGATAGGCCGCGCTGAGGAGCATCAGCCTGTGGAGCGGCTTCAACTGCCAGTGGCCGGCGATCAGCTCGGTCGCGAGATAGTCGAGAAGGGCCGGGTCGGAGGGCCGCGCACCCTGGGTACCGAAATCGCTCGGGGTCCCGACGATGCCACGGCCGAAGTGATGCTGCCAGAGTCGGTTGACGATGACGCGAGCCAGCAGATGGCCCGCGCCGTTCTCGGTGTCCGTCATCCAGTTCGCGAGCGCGCGCCGCTGGTAGGAGGTGCGCCAGCCGGGAGGGGGCGCGTCCTGCCACTGTTTCTCCGCCGTGTTGTTGCGCATCAGCACGGTAAGAAAGCCTTGCGTTACCGGTTCGCCCTTCTGGTTCGGATCGCCGCGCTTTAGGAAGTGCGTCTGCTCCAGGAAGTCCCCGCCCTGGGTGTGGGTACGAACCGCTGGGACGCCCTCGCTCGATATCAGCGCCGTGTGGATCGGCGGAACGGGAGCGGCGGCCAGGTGCGCTGCGACTTTCGCTTGAAGTGCGAGCCAGCCCGCGTCCTGCGTCCGATACCAGCGGAGGAACTCGTCCCGCTGCCGAGGGGCAAGCCCCTCCCTAGCGTCACCGCCGCTCCCGACAACCTCGGCGGCGCGCTGCGGCAAGCCGTTCGTCATCAGGTCCTGGAGGGCGGGCGTCGTCGTCACGGAGAGGCGGAGGCGGCCGATATTGTGGCCCGTGTTGTTCTCAAATTTGATCGTGAACGTGAGGAGAACGCCCGCTTCGTTTG
Organism: Chthonomonadaceae bacterium; assembly: GCA_043734985.1. Taxonomy (GTDB): domain Bacteria; phylum Armatimonadota; class Chthonomonadetes; order Chthonomonadales; family Chthonomonadaceae; genus DATGJU01. The sequence continues at coordinate 3,546 of JAYTEU010000359.1, read as the reverse complement.
CGAGCGGCTTGTCGCAGTCGAAGGCCGCCGCATGGTCTTTTCCGAACTGCGGGTCCACGGCCCAGGCCGATTTCGGGTCGGAGTCGATCGCGGCAGCGATCGGCAGTCCGCGCTGCTCGAAGTCGGCGCGCGGGAGTGTCAGCTTGATCGGGACGGGTTTGCCCGGCGGATCGAGCGGCGCCGCGGCCACCTTAAAGTCCGTCAGGGCGAAGTTGCCGTTGGCGGCTCGCCCCGGCCCGCCGCCAACCATCGAAGGGTCCTTGAGCGCTTCCAGGCGGAAGCCGGAAATGTTCTTCAGCCGGACCGTGGTGGTGAAGGTGTAGGTGTCCGTATCCGGGTTTTTGCCGCCCGCGAGCAGGGAGCCATCGGGCTGCGGCGTGAAGGTCGCTCCGCCGGAGGAGACGAGACTGTCCGGCGTTAGCACATGCCAGGCGGCGGCGTGCGGGTCCGAGGGATGCGATTTCAGCCACGCGGACGCGCGCTCCGGAAGCTCCGATGCTTCGTATCTGGTCTGGGCGTCAATCAGCGGCGCGTGCGCGAGGTCGAACGCCTGCTTCGCCTTGCGATAGCCCTCCGGGTCGAAATTGACTTCGTAGTCACTGCGCACGGTTTTGGTGAAGGTGGAGAGCATGCGATAGTAGTCCCGCGTCGGGATCGGGTCGTACTTGTGGTCGTGGCAGCGAGCGCAGCCAACAGTGAGCCCGAGAAACGCCGTACTGGTGGTCGAGAGCATGTCGTCCAGCTCGTCGTAGCGCTCCTTCTCCACCTGGCTCTTGGTGATTTGGGTCGCATGCGTTCCGGCCGCGAGGAAGCCCGTCGCCAGCAGCGCCATGGGGTTGTTTGGCTCGAACTCGTCCCCTGCTAGCTGCCAGCGAACGAACTTGTCGAAGGGCAGGTCCTCATTGAGCGCCTTGATGACGAAGTCGCGATAGTGGTATGCGTTCGGACGGTCGTAGTCCTGCTCGTAGCCGTGGCTCTCCGCGAACCGCGCCAGATCGAGCCAATGGCGGCCCCAGCGCTCGCCATAGTGAGGACTGGCGAGAAGGCGATCGATCAGCGTTTCGTATGCCGTGGGCGAACTGTCGGCGAGGAAGGCCGCCACCTCCTCCGGCGTGGGTGGAAGGCCCAGGAGGTCGAAGGTGACGCGGCGGATGAGGGTGCGCCTGTCCGCGGGCGGGTTGGGCTTCAGTCCGGCGGCCGCGAGTTTCGTTAGTAGGTACCGGTCGATGGGAGTGCGCCGCCATGCTGCACTCTTCGGCGTCGGGACCGACGTCCTGCTGAGCGGCTGGAACGCCCAGTGCCTCGCTTCGGCTGCGAGGTCGATCACCCTCGGCCCCGATCCGGCCTTTGCCACGCGCGGGTCCGGCGCGCCCTGCTTGATCCAATCCGCTAGCAAAGCGATCTGCGCGTCGGTCAGCCTGCGGTCCGGCGGCATCTTCAGCGCGGCATCCTGGTAGCCGACCGCCCTCATGAGCAGGCTCTTGTCGGGCTGCCCGGGAACCAGCGCCGAGCCTCGGCCACCGCCCTTGAGCAGGCCCGCGCGCGTGTCGACGAACAGCCCGCCCTTGGACGCTTTCGCCTTATCCGAATGGCAGCTATAGCACCGCTCGACGAACAGCGGCCGTATCTTCTGCTCGAAGAACGCGGTGCCGGCGGCGTCCGTGGGCGACTGCGCCCGGACAGGAAGTGGGAGAGCAAAAAGCGCGAGGACGATTGTCGGGATGCGAAAAAGGTGGGGCGTTGCCATGGGGTAACCTTCCGCACTTCGCGGCCTAGTTCCTGCATGAAGAGACGGGGTGTGGTCTATCCGCAGATTTCGCAGAGGGGCGCAGATGCAGAGCAGGAAGGCAGAAACGAAGGAATTAAGGAAACGAGGAGAACTGGGGCGCGACGCGTAACTCTACCATGGGAGCAATGACGTTCAATGAAACGTAAGAGGCGCGCGAATTTGGTCCTGGTGGCAGTCGGGTTCATTCTTATCGGTGTGCCGTGCTGCTTCGTGTTTTGGCCGGAGAGCCGTCAGCAGCGTCTTGACCGCCAACTGCTGCATGCAATAAGGGCTGGGGAGACGGCCTCGGCGCTGCGACTATTGGACAAGGGCGCCGATGCGAACGCCTGCGACCGCGAGGTCTACGCGCAGCCATGGCAGGTACTTTGGTTCCGTCCATCCGCCCGAAATGAAACTCCGCTGCTCCTGTCAATGCTGCTTCCGCCAAACGACAATTCGGAACTGGTAACGGCGCTGCTTGCTCGCGGCGCAAACGTCGATGCGGTCAACTTTGTGGGAGAAACACCATTATGGTTGACAATCTTTAACAGGCGGACCACTGCCGCGCTCTTGCTGATTGAACGCGGAGCGCACACAAGAGGGAACTCAGCGCTTAAGGATCTGCTCACTCAAGCCGTGCTATACCAAAATGACCCTACGGTGATCGAATTGATCCTGCATCGTGGCGCAGATCCAAATGTCGGAAGTGCCGATGGTTATACACCTCTCGGGTGCGCCATCGTCAACGTTGATATCGTGCGTGTGCAATGTTTGTTGCGAAATCACGCGGACCCAAATCGACCTACCATGTTCTATCCCAATCTGATGCGACCACTTGCATTCGCAGAAAAGTACCACATGACCGCGATAGCCAAAATACTTCGTGAGGCCGGGGCAAAGAAGTAAGGCAGAGCCTGCCGCTCCGATCGCGGCATATCGGGAGGGACCGATAATGAAGGAACAAGCCAAATGATTCGATTATCCCTGCTTGCCTGCGCGATCGGGCTGCTCTTCGCGGCCGGAGTGGGTTTTCAGACTCAGACTCGGGAAGAGAAGGTGCGCAACGACCGCAAGAAGGTCGAGGCGGATAAGCTGTGGATCTATAACGATCTGGCGAAGGGCTATATGGAGGCGCGCAGGAGCGGCAAGCCGATGCTGGTCGTGTTCCGCTGCATCCCGTGCGTGGAGTGCGTCAAGCTGGACGACGATCTTGTCGATAAGGACCCGCGCGTGCGCCCGCTGCTCGACAAGTTTGTCTGCGTGCGTATCGTCTCGGCGAACGGGCTGGACCTGTCCACCTTCCAATTCGATACCGATCAGTCGTTCTCCGTGTTCCTGCTCAACGCGGACGGCACGGTCTACGGGCGGTTCGGCACCCGGTCCCACCGCACGCTCTGGACCGACGACGTCTCCGTGGAAGGGCTTGCACGAACGCTGGAGGGGGCGCTTACCCTGCACCAGGGGTATCCGGCGAACAAGGCGGACCTGGCGGGAAAGCGTGGGCCGGAGCCGGAGTTCAAGTCGCCGGAGAAGTACCCGATGCTCGCAGGCAAGTACGGCTCGGAGCTGGACTATAGCGGCAGCGTGGTGAAGAGCTGCATCCACTGCCATCAGGTGGGAGACGCGCAGCGGGATTGGTACCGCGAGCGCGGCGGCCCGCTTCCGGAAAGAGTGCTCTTCCCCTACCCGCACCCGAAGGCGATCGGCCTCATTCTCGACCCGCACGAAAAGGCCCTGGTAACGCGAGTAGCGCCCAATACTCCGGCGGCGAGGGCCGG
>JAYTEU010000358.1:0-5884 GCA_043734985.1 Chthonomonadaceae bacterium | reverse complement strand
CGCGGATCGCTTACCGTCTTGATTTGGGCGCGTACGGAAAACGCTGCAACGCCTGCTATCAAGAGCGCGCCGACTGTCGATACCGGCAGAAAAAGACGTGCCATACGTCTTGGGAATTGAGCCACCATCTCTGAATGTGTATCCTTAAAGGAGAGGACCGCAGCCAGTCGGATGCCAAATACAGGGCGCACGCGCTCTGGGCGCGTATCGCATTAGAGAGTTGGCAATTGACAGTAGATGCGGTCGTGCGGGGCGTCCGGGCCACCGATCAGCGCGATATGAGGAGTGATACAGGCGTTTTGGCCTATTACTGAGGACGTGCGAGGGGGCTGCCGCCATGGTCAGTCCCTGAATTTGTAACCTCGGTAAGAATAACACACTTCCGGAGAAAACGCAACAGTTTCTTGCGAATTATTTCAATTGCGAGCGGGCTAAAAGGTCGAGACCGGAGCGCGACGCAAGCGGGCTCCGCGGATGGAGGATGCCCGATTGAGCAAACCACTGAACTGATGGCGAGGCCAGGATCCTGGTTGTCGATGGCGGAACGCGTGGCTGGCCGGCGCAGCTTTCCGACCTCCTCCACGATCGGCAGCACTACCTCGGGGAAAGTTAAGAATTGATTGCCGTCGCCAATCCGGAAACAGTGATCACAAATCCAGCGTCAGCGTCGCCCCCCAAATGTCGACGCGAAGGATTCGACCATCGGCTAGCCGAATTTACAAGCTATAATTAAGGATTGGGCGTTCCTGGCCCACGGCATCGCAATGGCGGTATTCATTGCGGTGACATCGGGCCATCATTCGTTCGTATACTGTATGTGTTGTATTTTGAAACCTGGTCCGGCGCCCTACGTAAATAGCGAATAGACCCCGGTCGCAGCGGCAGCTTCGCCCTTATCATCCAAGCGCTCACGAGGAAATTGAATGCGAAATATTCGACCCGATGCGCGCCGCCCCGCGCGGCAGTCCTCCCGTACTCAGGTGAAACCTTCCGAGGTCTGGGCGGCGCTCGCGGCGATCGGCCTGATACTTGGCTGTGTCGGCGCCTACCTGCTCTGGACGTCGCGCCAGAAGCCGCCGCCCAAAGTCGATCTCATGGTCGCCGTCGATACCAGCGGCAGCGTCGATACCGAAGGAAGGAAGCACCTGTTCGGAGTCTTCGACGACATGGTCGATCGGGTACTGCCGCCGCAGACCTCGATCAGTATGTGGGCCTACAATGTGAACGCGCACAAGTTCGCGGAGCGCTCCGACTGGCACAAGTCCCGCGACCTGTGGCCGCTCGAAGACGAAGTGATTAAGCAGCACACGAACGTTCAGGGCACGTTTCCTTCGGTCGTCCTGCAGAAAATCGTGGCGGATGCGCAGGTTGCAGGCATCGCCAACCGCAATTGCGCGGTCATGATGCTGACGGACGGCGAGGACGCCGACCCCGGCAGCACGGACCGCTGCATGAGCGAACTGGCTGCCATGCCGAATGTCAAAGCGATCTGGCTTGCCGGCGTCAAGTCCGATAACGGCTTCCGCTCCGAACTGGAACGGCGCTTCAAGTCTGTCATGGGAGGCCGCCTGGTCATTACCGGCGACCACGATGCGCAGGACGGCATGAACCGGTTCCGTGACCTCATCGAAAAGAAATAACTAGAGCATGGATCAAGATATCAGCCGTCGCGACGATTCAGGTTACGATTTGCCCTCCGAAGGCGCAAAGCCTCCGCCCCTGCCCGAGTTCGAACAGGCGATCCATGCCATGCCCGATATGGCCCCGCGCCGCACATACGACGACGAAGTCCCACTCGACAAACCCATCCGGCCCCTCAGCGCGGCCACAAACGGCAACGGCGCAAAGCCCAAGGAGCCGACCAGCCTCTTCTGGCAGCAGCCCATCGCCGCCGAGGAGGAGGTCAATTGGTTTGTGCCGCCGCTCCCACGCCGCGAGGAACAGGGCGAACAGGTGGAGCAGCTCCTTAAAGAGCTGAACTCGATGGTTCCGCACATGCCCATGCGCTCCTGGCTGGCAAAGTGGAACTATCATACGCGCTCCGCCGCCTCTGCGGCTGAACAAGTGGACGTGGAGCGGGAAGCCGAAAAGCGGTTTTCCGAGCAGTGCGCGCGTGGCGAAGTCGATGGCCGCCGCCTGGATGAGATGATTCATTCGCTCGAGGGCCGCGAGCAGGCGATCGAAGGCGAACTTACCGACGCGCAGAAGGCCTTCGCCGAAGCGGCTGCCCGCGCCGGACTTGCCTGCCTTCCCGATCCAAACCGGCTATCGTCCCAGCCGGCAACGCCGCCTGTCAGCCTCGATAAGCGCCTGCTTGCCGCGCCGGTGGCCAAAGCCAAACCGACGGTAACTGCCGCGCCGGACCCGATCTCCGACCTTAACTATGCGCCGAGCGGCATCAGCCCGCAGAGCGTGGAAGAGGCACTCCAGGCCGAAGTGCCGGACCTCGATGCGGTCGCCGGCCAGCAGGGTGTCAGTCCGATTCCGAGGCTCACCCTCTGGAACACGATCCTGACCTTCTTTATGCAGTTTCTCGCGCCGCTGGTCTGCGGCTTTATGCTCGCGCTTTGTCTTGGCACGCTCGTCGGAATTCTGGATCTGGACGATTTCTCGCGCCGCGATAGCATGCCCAAGTTCATCCTCGCCGCCGCCCTGGGATTCGTAATCGTCTACCTTATGGGCGAGCTGTTCTCCAACACCATACATGCGCTAACTCGCGCGCTGGAGATGAAGGCCGAACTTGACGAGGAAGAACTTCAGGTGGCGCGCGACCCGATGACCGAAGACCGCTCTATAACAGGGCGCTTGCGCGCTTTCGGAACCTTCAGGCGGCCTGCCGCTCCGAGGCTCCGTGCCGGATTGGGCATCTGCGGCGTCTTTATCCTCGGTGCGCTATTCCTTGGTTTCGCGGAGGTGCTCGCTGAGGGCAGCGGTATTCGGGAACTGCATCATCAGCAGATTGCGCGCCGCGCTCGGTTCCGAAATCCCGCGCTGCCGCCGGATGAGGAGCTTCCGTGGCTTCTCTATATGGTGATCGGGACGCTTATCAGCGGTCCTTACCTTATGTACAAGGCGTCGAAGGCGTGGGGCGAAAGCGATATTCAACTGCGGGAAGCGTGGCTGCTGCACCAGCAGCGAAGCTGGATCGACGACCGCAGGGCACGGCCGGAGACCGGCCATGCGTTCCAGGCCGCGACGCGCGTGGAGCATCTGGAAAACAGCCTCTACGATATAAAAATACAACTGAAGACCCTGCGGGAACGCCGCGCCTCGCTCTTCAATCCTCAGCCGGACGCGGCGTCGCAGAGCCGACGCAAGGAGGCCAGGGCGGCGGCAGTGGGGGAGGCGCTGCGCCTCCAGACCATGATCGAGGAGATGGTAAACGTAACCGAGCCCCTACCGGTTGCTCAGCAGCCTGCCCCGGCCCGTGCGCCTAACGCCGCGCCTGGCGCGCGGGTCATCCACGCCAGGCGATGACACCGCTGAACGATCCCCAAATGCCGGAACCGCCGGACGACGAACCGGTCGAGATGCCGCCCGCGAGCCGCCCCCGCTTCTCGGCTCGCCTCCTGTTTGCCGTTATCGGCGCGGCGGGCTGCCTGCTGGCCGCGCTGGCGCTGGAGGGGTTCTACTGGCGCGCGCACACGGCCAGTTGGCTGAGCCATGACGAAACACCGATTCTCCTCTTTCTTCCTCACATCCGAAACGATACCGAACGGCGCCTTCGAGAAGCCAACGCGACGTCGGGCGACATCGAGATTTCGCTTACCTGGGATAATCTGAACGACCTCGATCTCCACTGTATCGACCCCGAGGGCCAGCATATCTTCTATGTCACCACGCCGGAGACCCAGCCTGCCCACGCTACAAACGGCGTGCTCGACATCGACCGGAACCGCGGAGTACCTTATACCAATCACCCGGTAGAGCACATCTACTTCCAGCATGGACACACTCCGCCCGGGCGCTACCAGGTGTTCGTCGATCACTACGCGCTCCATGGCGGAAGCGATCCGACTAAGTACCAGGTAACTGTCAAGGAGTTCGGCCGCATTCATAAGTACGAAGGGCAGATTTCGCGCGGATACCAGCATCCCGCGCGCACTCCCGGCAAGCTGATCTGCGAATTCACTACAGGGTCCACGCCCTTTCCTTCACTCGGACTGCCCGCGGGGTTCTGGCGCGGCCTGCTCGTCATGGCTATCTGGACGGCGATCGTCGCCGCAGCGCTATGCGTCGCGCTGCTCGCCGGTCTCACTCTCTTCTACCGATTCGTCTATCGCGCACCTTTCCTGGAAACGGGCAAAGCCGCCCGAATTGGGCTAACCTGTTTGCTTTTGGGCGGGCTGTCCGGCGCAATTGCCCAGGCAGCCTACACCTTTGTGCCTCCACCCTTCCTCAAGCTGCATCCCACGTGGTCTCACATCGTGGGTGTCGCGCTCCTCGCCGCCATGGTCGGAACGGCGCTCGGCGGCCGAATACCACACCTGAAACATGGAAGGGCCTTCCTCGGCGGGCTGGCCGGCGGCGCGCTCTCCGGCCGACTGTTCCTGGGCGCCTACCTGCTCCTCGGCGAGACGGTCGGATCGGAAATATGTGCCAGGGTTGTTTCGGCTGCTGTTGTCGGCGCAGCCATCGGCTTTATGATCGAGCTAGTCGTTGAACCTCCGCAAGCGCCCGAGGAGCCCATCGAATACGAGGACGAAACTCTGGACGGCATGCAGCCGCTAAGTCTCCGCGCGAACAGAATTGGCCCTACCGGCAAGCTGCGCCGCGCGGGCCGCGAGGCCGTTCATCGGTGAGGGCTTGATCCGCAGATGACGCAGATTGGCGCAGATTAAGACAAAGAAGGAATTCACCCGGACTATTCACGGACAGATCAAACCGCTTGCACTCTGCCTCGAAAGTCGAGATCAAAATGGGTTTCCTGAATTATCTTGGTTCAATCAGATCCCTCCCTGCCTGTCGGCGCTATTGATGAATCGCTCTGAAGCTCTGAGTTCGGACTATCTGCGTTAATCTGCGTCATCTGCGGATTAATCCCAGATGGTACAATATCGCAGCTTCGATTTGATCCTTCCCGAGACCTGAATGGAGACACTCGCTTGACGCCTCGCACGAAACGCCACGTCCTTTGCGCAATCCTGCTGTTTGCATGCGCGCTTCCGATTGGCTGCAACCTTAATAAGCCGCAGCAGCCAGCGGTTCCAGCGCCCGCGCCGTCGCCGACGGCTCCCGTTGAGATAGGCGGGTTTAAGCCGGACGATTATGCGCCGGTTTCGGTGCGCGCGCAAGCTGCTCGGATTCCGGTGATCATGTACCATGATGTTATCGCGCGGCGAGGCCGGAAATCGGTCTGGTTCGACTGCACGAAGGCGGAGTTTTCCGCCCAGATGGACTACCTCAAGGAGCAGGGCGCGCATCCGGTCTCGCTGCTGCAGCTTCATAAGCATCTCGTTCTCGGCGAGGCGCTTCCGGAGAACGCGGTCGTCCTCACGTTTGATGACAACTACCAGGGCTACTACGACAACGCCTATCCATTGCTCAAGGCCAACAACTACCCCTCCGCGATGTTCGTTCATACCAATTTCGTAGGCGACAAAACGAGCGACCACCCCAAAATGACCTGGGAAACGCTGAAACAGCTTGACAAAGAGGGCCTGGTAACCATCGCGTCGCATACGCTATCGCATCCGGAAGACATCACAAAACTAACCCCGGACGTGCAGGAGCACGAGCTGACCGGCTCCAAGCAGACGCTTGAAGCGAAGCTCGGCCACACGATTCCCTACCTCGCCTATCCGGACGGCAAACAGGACGACACCACTCGCGAACTAGCCCGGAAGGCAGGCTACACGCTGGCCTTTACGATCGACAACGGTCC
>JAYTEU010000357.1:0-2054 GCA_043734985.1 Chthonomonadaceae bacterium | reverse complement strand
CGCGAATACTCGTTGTAGAGGCTTCGGAGGTTGCAGGTTGTCGGCGGCTTGCCCTCCTGCTGCAACACAAAGCCGAAATCGCGCGGTTCGATGTTCGCCCCGGGCACGGCTCGACGCACGCTGAGACGCACGTGATCGCGGAACTGGGGAAACGGCATCGGTTTTTCTTTGCCAATGGTAAGGCCTAAAATTTTCATTGCGATCACTCCCGAGACAATCGAACTATCGGTGGAAAGTTAACTTTACGTGGTAATGTCGTGTTCACCCCGCCGTCGCTGTGCATCGCGACCCGCGAGTATTCGGTCGGGCGGTATTCACGTGGCTCCCATCGACGGTATGTGGTTTCGGCGCGCTGTTTCTCAATTCCTCTCTGGCCGGCCGTTCAGCCAGGCGGGCGGAATTGGCGAGAGGACGTAGTAAAAGCCGACCAGCAGAACGCTGCCTACTAGGTAGCAGACCGTTACGATACCGGAGTCCTTGAAGAGGAGCGAGGCGACAGCCGTGACTGCGACCACGACAAAACTCCGAGCGAGCCAAACGCGCCTGCGCAGCGTCTCGTAGACCTGCTGATCGGCGATCAAGGGCGTAAGGATGAGGATACCGCCAATAAAACATAAGGCGAACCAGGTCCAGGGAGAGGCGAACAGCGAGAGATTGAAGAGCAGCTTGCGCTCTGCGATGGCCCATAGGTACTGCGCGCCACGTCCAGCGCCCGCCGCCTTAAGGACCGTTCCGGCATGCGCGCTCTCCGTACCGTGGAGACGGGCATCGACGTAGGCGACTCCGAACGACAGGCCGGTACCGATTAAGGTGAATCCGGCCGCTGTCAGCCATGTCCATCTGCCTCCTCGCAGTGTCCGCCAGATTGCGCCGAAAGCCGCGCTGGTAATAATGATGCTGCCCGCATTCGCGCCCCAGCCGGGCCAGCCCATGATGAACGCCATCGCCATCCAGCCAAGAAGAATGCCGGGCAGGAGCCGTCCGGCAACCGCGGACTGCCAACCGACGCCGACCGTCTGTGGCGAAACGCTATCCGCGAAGTCACTCGCTTCGAAATCTTGCGGCGCCTCGTCGACGTCGCGATCGTTGGAGGGGGCCGCGGCATCAGAATTCGGTGTTTCGGCCAGCGCTCCAGGAGCCTTAAGACGATCGGGAAGGCGGTAAGCGCTCAGCGGGGGCGGTTCCGCATCCGTGCGCGTGGAACTGGCCGGAACCCGCTGCTCACAGTCGTCTACGTGTGAAAAAGTGGCTGCGATGGCGAAGCCCAGCAGGAGGCCCAGATAGTCGTTCCCCAGGCCGTAATATCGAAATCCCGGCAGGTAGTAGTTGGAGATCAGCGCGTCTTTCAGCAGGTGCTGGCCGGTAACCAGGTCGGCAAGGACGGCGACGATGTTCATAAGGCAGGCTGCGACGGGCAGGGAGACTCGCAGGAGGCGCGCCAGCCCGTAGGACAGTGCCGTAAGAGCCAGCATCCACGCCGCCAGCCGTATTCCGTACTCCACGATAGTCGGCTGGACGAGAATGGGCGCGAGCATCTGCGCGGCGGGAAAGTTCATGCAGACCGCCAGGCAGAGCGCGAACAGGCCGGCCGCTGCCCTGATGCCGAGACGCAGCGATGCAACACCGGCCACGGCAGCAAGCGTGCAAAATACGCCCAGCAACCCTAGAATTGGAGCGAGCGCGGCTGAATTCGTCCAGGCGATGAACTCGATACGGGCGATTCGCTTGATACGCCGCTCGCCGCGCACGTCGTCCGGGCTGTCCGGAACGACTCGCATGGGGCGGCCCGTCATTGAAGGCGGCGTGGGAATGTGATAGAGCGCGAGCAGAGTAGGAGCGACGTCAGTGTTGCTGATCAGACCGGGCGTCCGCGTCGTCGGAGATGCGAACTCGCCGGGAGGGAAATTCGGCCCAAGCCCCAATATCGGCGTAAGCGCGTTCCAGGCATCCGGGTGTCCGGCGTCCGAGGCGGGCGGTCGAGGGGAGACAATGAGAATGTTCGCCGAGCCGGGTTTGATCCTCGCACGAAGCCCTGCTGCCAGCGCGTTCAGCAT
>JAYTEU010000356.1:0-4065 GCA_043734985.1 Chthonomonadaceae bacterium | reverse complement strand
GGCGGCGGCGCTTCCGCCTTCGGCTTTGCCTCCCAGATCCTGACAGCCCTGGAATTGGCCGTCGGCGATGTTGAAGGTGCGGTGCAGGCGGACTTCGCCGGAGCGGTGACCGGCAGGGCAGGCGAACCTGGCGGGACCGACTGCGTGGCGGTAGGTGAGGCTGCAGATGTCGGCGCGCCAGTCGTGCACGAAGATGTGGTCTTCCTCCATACGGCTGCCGCTGCCGATGTAGACGACTTCGGTGGGCTCGGCGGCTTCCACAAAGTCGATCCGGCCGAAGTAGGGGTGGGCCTGGAGCGACTGGAGCACGCCGCGCCGGTCGCGCCGATCTTTGAGCATGCCGCCGAACTTCCCTCTCTCGTTGTCATACTTCAGGTGGATTTGTTGTCCGCGCCACCTGCCCCTTCACTGCCGTCTGCCGCAAGCCCGACTAATCCGGCTGGGCAAAGAGCGCCGACCGAAGTCCGCCAGGCCCGTACCCGCGCAGACCGTGAAATTCATCCGGCCGTTCTACGCCAACCTGATCCGGGCAGCGCTTATCTACTCCTATGATGGCGCTGTATAGACTGCTAATTCAATTGAATCAAATGTTGGTGCGCCGCATAGTTGATTTTTGCAGGTGGCTGTGTTACAATACCTGTGCACTGGAGAGATGGCTGAGTGGTCGAAAGCGGCTGCCTGCTAAGCAGTTGTAGTGATTTTCGTCGCTACCCCGGGTTCGAATCCCGGTCTCTCCGTGTCCCTCCCTCGACGGCCGGCACGCCAGTTTTGTGTGTGTAGATCCTTAATTAATCACCATGCCTAACAACAACACCTTCTCCATCCATCGCTATTTCGTATTGGGCGCCGCTTCTCTGCTGTTTTCCGCACTGCTGACCGGCGCCGATCGCGCTTCCGCATGTACGGGCGCTCAATTCGCGGCGAAACGCACGCAGCTTCATTGTGACCGCAAGGCCACCTTCGGGGAGGTCGAGGCATCGCCCCTGGCTTATGTCGGCCGGGTGCTGGAGCTGCGCGGAACGGTCGGCGGCTCCGTCACCACGGATGGGCGGCTGTGCGTAATGCTGAACATGGAGAACAGCAAGGCCGTGATGCTGGACATCCCGGCGTCGGAAGCGGCGGATATCCGCGACCTGGCCACCCCGCAGATTCGAGCGCTGGTGGAGGTGCGAGAGGGCTCCAACGGAAATGTCGTGCCGCTCAAGACGCTGGCGGTAGCCTACGAGACGGCAGTGGCCGCCGAGGAGATGGCGCAGCAGGCGAGGCAGGATGCGGCCCGCAAGAAGTCGGACTGGAAGCGGCGGGACCAGGAGCGGTGGCAGGCCACGGTGGATCGGGCGCTGCACGGCCGCTCGGTAGCCGCGTCGCCCACTCCTTCTCGTGGAAACTATCAGCGGCCCGCTATCGATCTTACGAGCGGCGGTTCCGTGGCCGGGCTTTCAGGCGGTGGGGCGGTCGCCGGGCTATCGGCCCGGGCGCAGCCGCTCTATGCCGCCTACTACCAGTTTGTCAGCGGGCGTAATCCGCGCCTGAGCGCGACGCAGATCGGCCAGATCACGTTTCATCTGCTGAACTTCGCGGATAAGTACAATGTGGACCCGCGCCTGGTGGTCTCCATGATCGTCGCGGAGTCGGACTTCGATCCGATGTCGACGTCCCGCACCGGCGCGAAGGGACTGGGGCAGCTTATGCCGGGTACGGCGCGCGGCCTCGGGGTCAACAACGCCTACGACATCGCCCAGAACCTCGCCGGCTCGATCAACTACCTCCGCAGCCGACTCGACACCTACTCCGACGGCACCCAGGCGGATGGAGCTTACTCTTTCAACCAGATCGCGCTGGCGATGGCTGCCTACAACGCGGGCGAAGGCGCGGTCAAGAAGTACCGGGGAGTGCCGCCGTACCGCGAGACCCAGGCGTACGTAAAGCGCGTGACCAGCCTGTACCAGCAGCTCTGCCGCTAAGTCGGAGCGCTCTTCAGTGTTTCAATCCGTGCCCGTTTTGGGCGCGGATTTTTTTCTTTGTACAGACCGCATAGCCGCAACCGAAGCGGGATGGCCAGCAGCAGGCCCATTGGGCATCACGCAGCCCCGCCCGAATGCTATCAGGAAAACGACCGGCAGTGTGATCGTTGTGAACCGCCGCTGCACTGTGCGGACCGTGGGCGAAGTTCGTGCATGAAACACATTCAGCGCCACCAGGTCCTCGAGGGTGACATCGTATCTGATCGCAGTTCTGCGGGAATCGGACAATCGTTTCTCGCATAGGCGGGGCCGTCGGCCGCGGCACACGTCAAGCAGTCAGTCCATTATCGTGGCTTCGGATACAGGCGCTGGATGCTTACAACCGCCGTACTACAGGTAAAAGAACGTCTGCCCGGACAGCGCCAGTCGGAACAGCCTGCGGTATACTTTCATAACACGGCGCTCCCTGCACCCGCAATTGTTGGTACGGACCAGGAAAGGAACATATGGCGCAAAGGCGGCGATCGCGACAACGGGTCCGGGATGATTTCGACGGCGCGTGGAAGAATATGCTCAGTGAGGCGCGGTTCGCCTCCTTCGTAGCGTTCTTCCTGCCCGATATCTACGACCTGATCGATTGGTCGCACGCCGTGGAATTCCTGGAGCAGGAGCTGCGCGCGATCACCCGGAAATCGAAGCGCGGGCAGAAATCCGTCGACCGGCTGGTCAAGGTCTGGCTGAAGGACGGTTCGGAAAAGTGGGTACTGGTGCATGTGGAGATACAGTCGCAGGAGGATCCCGACTTCCCGCTTCGCATGTTCCAATACTATTACCGCGCAATCGACCTATTTGGGGAGCGGGATATCGAAGCGCTTGCCATCCTCGGCGACCCGAATCCGGCGTGGAGACCGCACAGCTATACGCGATCCTTCTGGAAGACAAGAGCTGCGTTCGAGTTTCGCATGAATAAGCTGACCGACTACGCCGATCGGCAGGACGAGCTGGAAGGCAATCGGAACCCTTTTGCGCGATTTGTGCTGGCGCACTTAAAGACCGTCGAGACCCAGGGCGATTATGAGAGCCGACTGCAGTGGAAGCTTCGCATAATCCAGGGTCTCTATTCGATGGGGGTGCCTGAAGCGGAGATCGGGCAGCTTTACCACGATTTCGATTGGCTGCTGGCGCTGCCGGACGGGCTTGCGACCGACTATCACACGAAGATGACCCAGTTCGAGGAGGGAAGAGTCATGCCTCATTTGTCTACTGCGGAGCGGATAGGACGCAGGATCGGCCGGGAAGAGGGCCGGGAAGAGGGCCGGGAAGAGGGGGAACAGATGGGCGCACTGCACCAGACGCAGGCGCTGCTCCTTCGGCTGGGCGAAAAGCGCTTCGGCCCGCCGACGGATACGATCCAGCAAGTGGTAGTGGCAATCACGGATCGCGATCGCTTGGAGAGACTGTGCGAACGCCTTCTTGATGTCGAAACCTGGCAGGATCTGTTCGACGAGTAGAGCGATATGACGCAATCCCATTCTTATCCACGCCGCCTTATACTGGCTAAGCCGTTCATCACCGCCGTGATGACTGTGCTTCTCGTCGCCATTCTTTGCCCTGTGCCGGCCCAGAACAGGGCAAAGACGCCTGCGCCGGACCCCGAAGAGTACTGGGTGAACCGGGTAGAGCCGCTGCTCGACAAGCAGTGCCTCAAATGCCATGCCGGAGTACGGCAGCAGGGCGGGCTGGATCTGCGCTCGCTGGACACGATCCTTCGCGGCGGCGCCCAGGGTCCCGCTATCATCCCGGGGCGGCCCGCTGAGAGCCGCATCCTCCAGTATATCCAGCCCGGCTCCGCTCCGCACATGCCCCCGGACCCCAAGAAGCAGTTGAGCGCGGCCGATATCGCGACTCTCAAAACCTGGATCGCAATGCTGCCCGCGCCTAAAATTCGACCGGCGTCAGGCGCATCCGCGACCGGCGCGTGGGCGGCGGATTACCTTGCCCGGTATCGGCGATCGATCCAAACGAAGGAGGTTCCGCCCGCGAATCTGCCGCCGATCGCCACGATCGACTGGTTCCTGAGCACGGACTGGCGGCGGGACAA
>JAYTEU010000355.1:0-3312 GCA_043734985.1 Chthonomonadaceae bacterium | reverse complement strand
AGGGCGCATGGTGAACTCCGCGCGCTCGGCGTCGGTAAGCGCGCCGATCGTCTCGCCGGTAGCGATCACGGGCGCGGCGTACATTTTTGTCATCCCCTCCGCGCGCGCGGCCTGGTTGACGGCGTCCGAGACTACGGTGCTCTCCATGCGCTCCTCGAAACCGATGGTCCCAAGCATTAGCAGGCCGGTGTTGAGGCCCACGCCTATCGCGATGGGCTGGACGCCATCCTCAATCAGCTCAACATTCAGATGGCGAACGGAGTCGTGGAGGCCCAATGCGGCGCGAATGGCGTTTGCGGGACTTCCGGGAAACAGCGCCATAATGCCGTCGCCGATGAACTTGTCGATGAAGCCGCCGTTGGCGCGCACGACAGGGGCGGCGCGCTGCAGGTACCGGTTGATAAAGGCGAACGTCTCCGAGGGTGTCATCCGCTCTGCCCGCGAGGTGAACGACCGGATGTCGGAGAAGAGCACCGTCATCACCTGTTGGGTCTGGTCTCCCAGTTCAACGTCGACGATGCTTCGGCGCGAGAGAAACTGGAGGAACTCGGACGGCACGAAGCGCGCAAAGGAGCGGGCCATCCTCTCCGTGTGAGCGAATAGCGCGGAGTTGTGCATGGCGGCGCCCAGAAAGCCGGCAATGCTCTGCACGGTATAGACGTCGCCTTCATCGAGCGGCGGGAAGAAGGGCTTCGCCTCGCGCATGCGGCCGGTCAGGAGCACATGGTCCCGTCGGTCGCCCGCGGAAATCGCTGCGCAGACGAAGAACGGCGTCTCCATGTCGCGTTTCAGAGCGGCGGTCACTTCGTCGAGAACGGTCGCGTTCGTGACCAGGAGAGGCGCTTCGCCCTGCGCCAGCGGCTCCGGAAGCGCCAGACTCACGCTCGGCAGCCGCTCCGCCCCCGCCGGCGGGAAGCCGTGAAAATAGCAGGGGCGAAAGTAGGCCGACCCCTCCTCCCGGCGCAGGATGAGGGAGCGGTCCATCTTCAGGTGGCGCTCCAGCCGGTCCACCACCTCCCGGAAGAGGGTCTCCTCCGGCATATCGGTCGTTACGACCTGGTGAAGCTCGGTCAGCAGCGCGAAGCCCTGTCGCCGCTGTTTAAGCTCCCGCTTCGCCCGCGAAACCACCGAGTCCGCGCGCACCGCCTGTCCCGCCAGCTCGTCCACCCGGCGCCGATAGAACTCCAGCTCCTTCCCGGCGCTATTCTCATCCGACAAGCTGCGCTCCGTTCAATCGGTCTATTCGCTGAAGAGGCAGAGGACGCCGGTCCAGTCCAGGGCCTGGACGTGGCCGCCGACTTTGGCCAGCTCTACGCCGGAATAGACGCCGAGCAGCGGGATATCGGCGGGGAGCGCCTTCTGCACCTCTACGGCCTCCTCTTCGTCCAGGCCGCTGTAGGCCGCCGCCCTACCGGCGCAGTCTATGTAGAAGGCGAAGAGGGGCTTGCGACCCTCGGCCATGGCGAGAAGGCGCTTCACGCGTTCGCCGATGTACTGGAAATCCAAGCTGCGGCGCATGATCTGCACCTCCATGCCCGGCTCCAGGTCGTTCTCGAACATCACCATGCCCTGCCGCTCCGTGTCTACGCCGATGCAGAGCCGGTTAGCATAGTCCTCCTCGCGGTACTCGCCGAACTTCTCGCCCCGGTTTACGCCGAGCGTTACGAAGAAGGCGTAATCCTCCCAGCTCAGCCCGACATCCGGCCCGAGCATCTCCGCGATCACGCCCAGCGTCGGCCGCCCGTCGATCTCAAGCACCGTCGCGCCGTCGGTCTTTGTGATGGTGCGGTAGCCGCTCGCCGGCCGGCAGCCGTGCAGAATGACCGTGTCCATCCGGACACCGCCGGAGAGCATCAGCGCCATGGCCGCCTGCTGCTCGATCCGGTCGTCGAACCACTGCCAGGTCGGCTGTAGCTGCATGTCTCCGATCATGCCCATGCCCGCGACATTCGGCCACGTTTTGAGGGCGCGCGACATGCCCAGGACGAGGGGAGTGGCCATATTCATCTTGAATGCGCCGGATACCAGGTTCACGGTATCGTAGAACAGGAGCATATCCGCGTCCGCCGGAACTCCCGAGTTCGCGATCTGCCTGCCAAGCGCCTCGCCGGTCGCGGTTTCGTTGTCGTTCAGGCCGGTCTCCAGGAACATGTGTATCTGAGCCGTATCCGACGAAAGGATAGCGACGCCGACTTCGCTTCCGTCGTAGGAGAGGAAATCGTGCGTGATGATGCCGACGGCGTAACCGCCCATGAGCCGTGCGTCCCTGCCCACCACCTCACGCACGCCCGCGCTCAGCCGTGCCGGATCGTGCTTGCTCGTGGAGAAGAGCAGAACCAAATCCGCCCGGACGATCCCACCGCGCTCCATCGCCATCTTCGCCGCCGCCACGCCCGCGCCGTGCGAGTCGCTCAGATCGCTGTAACCAACCCCAGCTTTAGTGCTCATTACTCTCCTTGGAAAATGCGATGATGTATTTAGTTCGGCTGGCGTAGGGATTCGCCCTCACCCCACCACCCGCTAGCGGGTACCCGCCTCTCCCTGAATTCCCTCACGCCCAGAGGGCACCCGGTTCGGCGGGAGAGGGGGAGCAGTTACTCGATCGCAGAATGTGTCTGTCCTTATAGCCTCCCCGCGGAAACTGCTCCAGCGCCAGGTCGCCGGGTATATAGTGCCACGCCGTGCGGTAGCTGGTCCGCTCCGAGAGGTTAGGATGCGCGCCGTGCAGGAGGTTCGCGGAAAACAGCACCACCGTGCCTGGCCCGCAAACCACATCGACCGCCTGGCTCTCGTCTACCGCTGCCCAGTTCCCGTGCGCCCATCGGCCGCGCCCCACGTTATGCTCGGCCAACTCGCCCGTCTGATGGCTGTACGGCACGACCTGCAGGCAGCCGCTCTCCCGGTCGACGCTCTCCAGATAGATCGCGCAGCTCACGACGCGGTCTGAATTGGTGCCGAAGTAGTGATTGTCCTGGTGCCAACCGGTGGAGGTCGCTTTCGGCCCGAGCATGGGGAAGAACTTGGTGCCGAACACGTCGATCTCCGGGCCGATCAGGCTCGCCACGCGGTCCAGTATCTCCGGGGCGCGCGCGAGATCCAGCGCCCGCTCGTCCACCACGCCGACGCCCTGGATCTTGTGCAGCCTCCCCGGTATGGGTTTCCCCTCGGGATCCACCGCCAGGCTCCAGTGGCCGTCCGGCTCCAGGCGCTCCCGGCTCTGCTCTACAAGTTCGCGGAATACGCCCATCGCCCGCTCCACCGTGGCTGGACTCAGCAAGCCGTCCAGAATGAGAAATCCTTTATCACGATATT
>JAYTEU010000354.1:0-2485 GCA_043734985.1 Chthonomonadaceae bacterium | reverse complement strand
CATAAATGCGGGCGGCGGCCCGTCGCAGTACCGAAAAATCGGTCTCTGAACTCAGGGAACGGCGAGCGGGGAACTTCGTGACAAAGCCGGGCAAATATAGATTACGGCGCCCGAAAACGCAATAGCCAATCCGCCGCGCCTGTGCTATGATAAACCGGGATATGCCGCACAGGTAACTTGGACAAACCGCTCGTTCCCAATAATTTGGTATCCTATTGCCGACTGCCGACTGCCGACTGCCGACTGCCGATGGCCAAAGCCCTAAAGCCCACTTCCCAAGGAACACACCTATGACTACGACAGTCTTGCCCAAAGACCTTCCACCGCCCATCGAAACACCGAAGCCGCTCTCCAACGGTGAGGTTCAATCTTTCGTAAGCGACGGTTTCCTGGCGGTAACCGGGCTGGTGAGTGGAGAAGAGATCGAAGCGTTGCGGGAAGATACCGTCAGGATTGCGCGCGGAGGCTATCCCTGCGAGAGTATTGTGCCCGCGCCCTCGAATTTGACCGACGACGATGTACTGCGTACGATCCTCTGTATTCACCAGCCGCACTACATCAGTCCGGTAATGGAGCGGTACGCGCGCCATCCGGGGATTTGCGGCGCGCTCAGCCAGATCACGGACGCGCACCTTCCGTATTGGGACGGCAGCGTCAAGTGCATGCAGTCCATGCTGTTCGTGAAGCCGCCGCAGTTTCAGGGCCAGGCCTGGCATCAGGACGAGATATACATCCCCACGCGCGACCGGTCGCTAATCGGCGCCTGGATCGCATTGGACGACGCGACTTTAGAGAACGGGTGCCTGTGGGTAGTGCCGGGATCGCATCGACCGGGATACCTCTACCCGCAGCGCCCTCACGGAAATCCCGAAGAGTTCGACTTCGCGCCCGAGAGTTTTGGTTTCGACGAGTCCCTGGAGATGCCCGTGGAGGTTAAGGCAGGTACGGTAGTATTTTTCAACGGGTACCTTCTCCACCGGTCTCGGAAGAACCGGAGCGAAGTGTACCGGCGCGTGCTGGTGAGCCACTACTGTAACGCCTGGAGCCTCCTGCCCTGGAGCTTGAAGGAGGGCGAGAGCGTGGCGAACGCGGATCGCCGGTGCGTTATCCCGGTGGCGGGAACCGACCCGTACGCCTGGAAGGGCTACGACAATCCCGTGTCGAATGTGTGGCTGCGCACCTGCAAGGCCACGGAAGATTTGAAAGAACGCGGCGCTGACGCAATGAAGGAGACTCGATGATCGATCTGACGGGAAGACACATATTTGTAGTGGGTGGAAGCCGGGGCATCGGCGCCGCCGCCGCGCGCATGGCGGCGAGGGCAGGGGCGCGAGTGAGCGTCAACTACGTTGCCAACGCGGAGGCGGCGCTGCGCGTTGTCGGCGAGATCGATGCGGCGGGCGGGCAGGCGTTCGCATTCCAGGCCGATGCATCCGTAGAAGGGGCGCTGGACTCCGCCATGCGCGAGGCTGTTGCCAGGCTCGGGCCCCTGCACGGCGTCGTGGTCTCCGCCGGTATTTTCGAGGGGCTTCCCGTCGAGGAGATGACCGGCGAATTCTGGGACCGCGTCATGAACGTCAACCTGCGCGGAACGTTCCTGGCGGTACGCGCAGCTGCGCCTCATCTGCGCTTAAACGGCGTGGGCGGCAGCATCGTCATCTACACCTCGACCGCCGGCCAGCGCGGCTCGTCCGTCTTTTCGGCCTACGCCACCTCGAAGGGCGCGCAGATCATGTTCATGCGCTCGATGGCGCTGGAACTGGCCCCGAGCAAGATCCGGGTCAACTGCGTCGCTCCCGCCTGGACCGAAACAGAGATGGCGACCGAGAAGATCGACGCGATAGGCCGGGACTCGGTGGTAAACGCGTTCCCGCTCGGGCGCATCGGCCTTCCTGACGACGTTGCGGGCGCGACGGTGTTCCTCCTGAGCGATTTGGCCTCGTTTGTGACCGGCATCACCCTCACCGTAGACGGCGGCATGGATATGCGCGGCTGATTCAACCGCCGATTACCGCGACGTTCCGCCGGAAACGCTTCCATATGTCCTGGTCTGCGTCGGCAAAATTCGAATATGTTGCGGCGAATAGAAAATGCAAAAGAGCCTGCCCATGGGGGGCAGGCTCAAACTTTTGCGATTGCAGCGCCGGAAAAGAGAAGCGCGCCGGCAATCAGGCGGCTGCAGCCGCGGCATTGTTAGCGTGCTTCATCAGGCGAGACTTCCGCCGCGAGGCCTGATTCTTGTGGATAATACCCCGCTCGGCAGTCTTGTCGATGGCTTTGCAGGCCAGCCGCACGGCTTCGGCGGTTGGGGCCGCTTCGTAGGCAGTGGCATCGACGAGAGTGCGCGCCTTCTTGATGAACGTTTTCATCGCGGACTTGGCGGAGATATTTCGCAGATGGTTTTTGCGGGACTTGATGACGTCTTTTTTGACGGATTTGATATTCGGCACAGGCTTCCCCTCCTTGAACGTCAGAGTATACCCCA
>JAYTEU010000353.1:0-3743 GCA_043734985.1 Chthonomonadaceae bacterium | reverse complement strand
CGGTCGAGGCGATATCGTCCTGGAGCGGCAGGTAGCGCCCGCCGGTCCGCCAGCCCAGGGCTTGTATCGTTACCTTCAGATCCTCCTCGAACCGGATGGGATCGGGGATGTGCCACCGGTACATGCCGTGGCGCTGCTGCGAGCGGTACATTCCCTCGCCGCCCGCGGAGATCACCTGCGGCATGCCCAGGTAGGGCGTGGTGAACGTTCCGTACTGCCCCTGCGGATGCTCGAAGTTCCACGCGCCGCCGAAATAGTCTTCGGTGCCGGTGCCCGCGATGGTCGGATGTTCGCCGTCGCCGTCCAGGAAGAACTTGATCTCGCCCTCGCCCCACCAGCCGGCGCTGTTCACCTGCCAGGCCAAATAGGTTCCCACATACTGGCCCTGCCCGGTAACGCCCTCCAGCAGTGTGTGGACCTCTTTGTAGGGCAGCGGGTTCGAGCGGCGGAACTGTGCGTGCAGGTAGGCCGCGTCCGCCGGAACGTCGGCCAGCGCATAGGTGATCTGATAGTAGTAGCCGCGGCACTCCTCGTCGCTGAGGTTCTCCAGGGTGATGCGGGCCGACTTCCGGAACGGCATGGTCCAGTAGGAGTTGAAGCCGCCCGCCGGGTTGACGGCGATCGGTATGCTGCTGATGTTGCAGCGCTGGCACCAGCCGTTGCAGAAGAAGTCGCCGAGGGGCGTCTCGATCGAGGGCGTCGCCTCTCCATCCCAGTAGACGCGCAGCACCAGCCGCCGCCAGAATGTGGGGTGGACCGTGTTCCAGATATGCTGGATCGCGCCGGGGCCCTGAATGTCCGCGAGCGTGACGGTCGTTTTGGGCGCTATGTGAATGGAGGGCGAGACCTTCCAGCCAAGTCCGAGGTCGCGGGCCGCGTTCGCCCCGGTGCCCTCGGTCGCCATCGCGGCCATGCCCTTCTCCCCCGTAAAGTTTTCAGCGCTGATGGAGCGCGTCTTCGCGCTGGAAAGACGCCATACATTCTGAAGATCGACTGCCAACCCGTTGAATTCGCTCACCTGATGGCTCCCCACGGTATTTAATCGCTCCGCCCGACCGGTCCCTGAACCTCCAAATCGCAGCGCTGCGTTGCTACGCTCATTAACCGATGGCCGGTCTAATTCCTACATCGTTCCCAATCTCGCGCCGAAATGGCCGACGCATATTCTAATAGACGCCCCGTTTCCTTGAAGGTATTATTACAATATAACGACCATCCACCGGAACGTGCAATCGCGGCGGGCGACCGTTCTCAACCCTGCAATAGAATGTAGACCGGAGAAAAGCCATGCAATCCGCACTGAAGGTAATGACAAGAGTGCTTCACGGTAACCGCGTCGAATTTTCGTCTCCCGAGCTAATCGAAGGCGAAGATGTGGAACTCATCGTGCTGAGATCCGAAAATTCAACCATGAAGGCAGCGCCGCGACAATTTGAGAACGTGATCGCCTACATCGATTCTCTTACACCCATCGAGCGCACACCGGAGGAGTGGGCGGAAGTCGACCGGCAGTTTTTCGAGGAGCGCAATTCGTGGGGGCGGCGGGTCTTCTTTAAATCCCCGGCCTGAAGACACCCGATGCTATCCATGCCGCTACCGCGCTTGTGCATGCCTGCACCCTGTTCGTCACCATTGACATTGGTTTTCGGCGGGTTCCTGGTCTTCCACTTGTCATCCTCGACAATCTCCTAACTGCCCCCTAACCGCAATGAGGCACGGATTGCGCTACCGCAACTCTAAGAGTCGTTCCGAATCCCAAATACTGATCTGTTTCCATGTCCGAAAACGGCGAGCCTGAACAGAGAACTGCCGGTACAATAACGGCATGGAACTCAATACCGATACCTGTTACCAGGCGCTCTTGGCGCACGACAGCCGCTTCGACGGCGTCTTCTTCGTGGGCGTGGCGAGCACGGGGATCTATTGCCGGCCGGTCTGCACGGCGAAGATGCCCCGGCGGGAGAACTGCACATTTCACCGCAGCGCCTCCGCCGCGGAGCGCGCCGGTTTTCGGCCGTGCCTGCGCTGCCGGCCCGAGCTTGCGCCGGGGAACGCGCAGATAGATGCGACCAACCGGCTGGCGGCAGCGGCGGCGGGCCGGATCGAGGACGGCGCGCTGATCGACGGCGGCGTGGAGGACCTGGCGGCGGAACTGGGCGTGAGCGGGCGGCACCTGCGGCGCGTGGTGGAGCAGGAGTTCGGCGTCACGCCCGTGGAGCTTGCGCAAACATTCCGGCTGCTCCTCGCGAAGCGATTGCTCACCGATACCGACATGCCCGTGATCGAGGTGGCATTCGCGAGCGGCTTTACCAGCCTGCGCCGCTTTAACGCCCTCTTTAAGGAGCGGTACCGCCTGAATCCTACGGGCCTGCGGAAGGTCCGAAAGGGCGCGGGAGAGGCGGCGGCGCTGACGTGCGAGATCGCGTACTGCCCTCCGCTCGATTGGCCTGCCATGATGGACTTCCTGTGCGGCCGCGTCTGCAAGGGCGTCGAGGCGGTACAGGGAGATCGCTACTTGAGAACGATCGCGATCGAACGGAAGAGCAACAGCTCGTTCGTGCGCGGCAAGGAAGAGGAGGGATCTCACACAAAGGCACAAAGGCACGAAGAGGAGCAAGAGAAGAACGATCATAGCAACCACGTGGTGAACGACTCTAGATCGCGTTACATCGCATTTTGCCCCGGAGGGGCACTAGGCAGGAGGCCCCCTAGCGTAGCCCTTCACGGCATCGCGACCGGAGATCACGAGTTACCTCTGAATGGCAATTTAGTTGAACCGTTGGCAGCGCAGGGCATCGCGACGGGCTGGCTGGCTGTGAGTCCGGTGGCGGGGAGGGATACGCTGCGGGTGGAGGTGTCGCTTTCGCTGGCTCCGGTTCTCCGCGAGGCGCTGGCCACGGTCAAGCGGGTATTCGATCTGGCGGCGAGGCCGGAACAGATTTCGGCGCATCTGGGCGCAATCGCCGAGGCGCGGCCCGGGCTGCGGGTTCCCGGCGCGTTCCATGGTTTCGAGATGGCGGTTCGCGCCATTCTCGGACAGCAGGTGAGCGTTGCCGCCGCTACAACACTGGCCGGTCGGTTCGTTCAGGCGTTCGGGGATCCGATCGTGACGCCGTTCGAAGGACTGACGCACCTCTCTCCCGATCCGTGCCGCATCGCGCGCGCCGATCCGGCGGAGCTGGTTGCTCTCGGCATCCTCAACTCGCGCGCGAAGTCGATCCTGGCGCTCGCGCAGGCGCTGACCGAAGGAAGCCTTACACTTCGGCCGGGGCGGGATGTCGAGCGGACGATAGCGCGTCTTAAGGAACTGCCGGGAATCGGGGAGTGGACCGCGCAGTACATCGCCATGCGCGCCCTCGGCTGGCCGGACGCCTTCCCGCATACCGATCTGGGCATCCGCAAGGCGCTGAACGATCCCGGCCCTAAGCGCGTGCTGGAGATCGCGGAGGCTTGGCGGCCCTGGCGCGCTTACGCCACCATGCACCTTTGGAAATCACTGGAGAAACCACAATGAAGACGCTCTATACAAGCATCGAAAGCCCCGTTGGACCGCTGCTGGTCACCTCCGACGGCGAATCGGTTACCGGAGTGTACATGGACGGGCACAAAGACGGGGCTGCAATCGAAAACGACTGGGTACGGAACGACGAATCCGCGCCGCTGGCGGAGGCCGCCCGGCAGCTCGATGCCTACTTTGCCGGAACCCTGACGCAGTTCGATCTGCCGCTTTCGCCCGCTGGAAC
>JAYTEU010000352.1:0-5870 GCA_043734985.1 Chthonomonadaceae bacterium | reverse complement strand
GGGATACCCCCGGCGAACCGCCGAAGGCGCTAGAGCGTGCTTATGCTCCTCTTCTGCTCAAGCGCGAGCAGGTACTCGACGAACGGAGAAAATTATCGTGCGTTCCGTTTTTCTGGGAAACGGGCCGAGTAGTTACCTATTGCGGGCGAATTGCCTGCCAATACTACGCCTCTAGCGCACATAGTTCAAGTGTGGCGTGAATCTATGACAAGTGCCAAACGTACTCGTGGAAACGGATCGTGCCTCAAGTCGACCGGCGGTGGGTGTGCAATCCTCTTCATCGGAATCGGCATCTGGTGGATGACTGCGCAATCGACGCCGGTCGTCCATATTCCTGCTCCCGTGCTGCCCAGTCCGAACGGCTTCGACACCCTGTGCTCCGCAGGCAAGCAACTGTTGGATTACCGGAAGATCGGTTTCGCTGTCAACCTGACGCACCTCCCAGGCGACAAAGACGACCGGGAATATACACTTACGGAAAAGGAGCGGCTGGTTCACGAAAACTTTGCTTCGCTAAAGTTGCTGCGCGAGTCGCTTCAGGAGGATTATTGGAACCCACCTATTCGTTCCGTCAGTACGGTCCTGCCGTACTATATGCAATTCCGCTCCCTGGCGCTACTCTTGGAGCTGGATTCCATGGTGAAGGCAGCACATCACGACTATGGTGGCGCTATTCAAACCAATCTCGACGCGATAGAGATGGGCGCAACCATCGAGAACGGTTCTTTGATGATGGGCGGGCTGGCAGGCGACTTGTGTCAAACCGGGGGATGCAGAATGGCATGGAGCTATATTGACCGGCTTGATTCTGCCCACGCCCAGGCAGCGTGCCATAGATTGGAGGCCATTCAGAAACATCGCGTTCCAACCTGGAAGATAGTACAGGAGGAGAAGTGGCTTGGCCAGGCCGAACTTCTTGAAGTGTTCCAAAACCCAACCAACGTGGTTCCGGTGGCCATGCACAGCAGCGAAGCGGATCAATCCATCAACTCGCGCCTCCATCCGATAATTGCACGCCTATTCTATCTGCGACATAGCAAGCGGCGGACGATGGACGAGTATTCAACTTACCTGGATCGCCAAATCGCCATCGCCAAACAACCTTATGACGTACGAACTCTAGAGCCCAATCTGCCTGAAAACCCGATTGTGCAGATGTTCTGTCCGGTCTTGGGTCCTGCCCACTATAAGTTGACCCTCACCGAGACGCTTACCGACCAACTCGAACTTGCGCTCGCGCTTCGGGCGTACCGATTGGACCATGGAAAATATCCCGTTGCGCTCAATGAACTGTCGCCTGCGTATCTCTCCGCGCTGCCAAGCGATCCCTTCGCAAAAGGCAGGACTTTCGTTTACCGGAGGACGAGCGGAACCTACCTACTATATAGCGTTGGGCCGGATGGCAAGGACGATGGCGGCAGTCCAATTGATCTAGGGCCGAAAGCCGTAATTGGTCGTTACAGCGTCCAGCGTGATAGTATAGGCGACATCGTATCGGGTGTAAACCGGAGGTAGCAATTCCCACTGCGGTTTACCGACTGTCGATTGCCTGACCCAGACTTCCGCATTACGCAGCAACCGTTTCGGCAGCGTCCTCGGGGAAAAGCACGATGTTCCTGTTGTGCTCCTGGAGGCGCTCTTGTATTTCCGCTATCAGTTCGTACAGTGGAAACAGGCGTTCCTGCGCGGGACTCGCGACTACCGGCACGCGCCACCAGGTCTGGTCCGCCACGGTGGAGGGATAGATACCCTGTTCGAGAACGTCGAGTGTAATGTTGCCAATTGGAGGAACTTTAGCGATAGCGTCACGCACTGATTCCGCTATATCATGTTGCTCCACTGCTCGGTCTATAGTTCTCATCGAACCATTACTCCCTTTCAAGCCCTAGTCGTCGGAAGATATCCGTCGCTCCGCTGATATCCTGAAGGCCAATAGTGCTATCAACCGTTCTGCCGGGCCGATAGTCGGAATCCTCACATTAGGAATAAGGTCACAGAATCAAGCATGCCGGCGAGTTTCCTCGCCGGCCTGCCTAATTACCGGATTGAAGTGTCTCACAGCGCTCCGGCGGCGAACTGGGAGATGATGTTTGGCGTTGCGGTGTCGAAGCCCGCGACGCTCAGGGTGCCCTTGTCGTTTGGGTCGCCGATGGTGAAGCGGTTGGCGACCATAGCGCAGACGATCAGCTTCGCATCGATGCCCATTTTTTGGCGGTACTGCTCCAACGCACGGTCCGGGTGGTTTCCGACCCACGACTGGCTGTCGGTGTAGACCACGAACGCGTCTGCCTGAACCTTGTGCTTCAGCGCCCAGGTCATCGGGAGCGAACAGTCGGTCGCGCCCATCTTGCGGCTCGCGATCTCCATGTTCTTGACGACGGTCGACAGGCTGTCGCGGCTTCCTATCGGAAACGGAACGAACTCCGTCTGGAACGCCATGCTGGTGACATTGCTCTCCGTTCGCGCGGTGATCAGGGCCATGGCGGCCGTGCCGATCATGGGCGTGACGCCGGGCATTCCCGCGATCTCCGGCGAGCTCATGGAGCCCGAGATGTCCAGCCCGAGAACGAACCGCTTGCCGGCAGGCTCGACGTTCCGGAACGCCAACTCGAACGCATCGTCCAGCGCGGCAACAACCTGCGGAACGACGGTCCAACTGTTGCCGCCACGGACGCCGGAACCCCGCGCATACGTCTTCGCCGCGACCAGTATCGCCAACGGGTGAACGCGCGCCTTCCGGATGGCCGCCTGGTCCGTGATCCGGCCGACAACCTTGTCGATGCCGGCGTACTGCCCCACGGCAAGCACGCCCTGCTTCGACAGGCTGCCCAGGTTTCGGATGAGCCACGTAAGCCCCGCCGTCTCCAGCATGCGCTCGTAGACCGCCTTCGTCTGCTTCTCCGAGGGGATCAGCTCCATCGGCAGGCGGTAGTCGTCGATCATTCGCAGGACTTCCGCTTCGGTCGTCGGCCTGCGCAGCCGCTCCAGCGCCCAGAGGACGACCAGATCCCGGTCGGGATGCGGCGTATCGCCGACGGACTCCCAGCCCTTCGTCGCGTAGTGGAAGACGGCGTTGTGCGCCGAATCCTCCGCGACCTTTGGGTGGGCCAGCCGCAGCAGGTCCCGGTGCGCCCAGCCGTTCCGCTGTCCGTACTTCGCGACCTGGAACGCGACGTCCGCCGCGGGCTTGTCGGTGTACCACTTCGCGACGGCCGACCGAACGCTCCTTCCCCATCCCCGCATGCCGTCCAGGAACTCCGCGAAAGTGAAGAGGTGCGTGCCGATACGGGCAACCGCGGGCAGCGCGGCCAATGCAGCCGCCCGAGTCTCAGCGTCGCCGAAGCTCGCGCACATTGCCAGGGCGAACAGCGCCGGGTCGTTCTTCGGCGCGCGTCCGGCCACGGAGATTTCGACGATCGCCTTGACGACGCGTGGACCGTCCGCCTCGATCAGCGCCTCAACGTTCTTGGCGTTCTCGCGGGTCATCGCGTGCTCTCGGGCGTAGTAGCTTCCGCCTTCCGAGCCGAGGATCAGGAACCGGTGCAGGAGGGTCCAGGCATCCGGCGAGTAGACAAAACCGCCCGCCTCGTTGCGGATCTGATGCTCCTTCGTCTGCACGGTGACGGGGGTCGACACCGTCGGCTTTCCAAAAATGCTCGCTAGATACTTCGTTGCCATGATGGTGTCTCCTATCTCGCTCTGAAAGCGAAGGCTAAGAAGCGGGCAAGCTTGCTTCGAACGGGTCAGGGTAAAGATAACCATCCGAAATCGGCCCGCTTCGGGCCAGAATAAGAGGCGGGCAAAATTGCTTGTGGAGCATTTTATCTCCCTGGGATAACGCTCCGCATACGGCCCGCCTCAAACCGTGTGGGCAAAATGCGCCACCCACGCCCAGAGGGCACCCGCAATTCTGGGGGAGTTGTTGCGCGATACGCCCGCCGGTCGCCCAGAATTGGGGGTTAGGGCGCGTATTAAGCGCTTTTTGCACACTCAAAGCGTGTGGGAAGGACTCGAACCTCCGACCTACAGATTACATGATAACCCTGAAACGTCGTCCCGAAACCGGAAAAGTGTGCTGTCCAGGATTCTTCTGATGCTCTGCCAACTGAGCTACCACACGCACAAACCGGGGTGTACAGGACTCGAACCTGCCCTCTACCATTGACAGTGATAATCGCCTCTAAACGGCCCGTCGCCGGGCAAAAGGTAAGAAACGGGTTTAGGTGCTGCCGCTACACTAACACCCCTCCATCCGAATTGACAGAGAGCCCTTCGATAAAATTGCAGGAGCAGAGAAAACCGCAGAATTTTTTTCGGGGGACCGGCGAGGCAGTAGGTTGCCATACGATCAGGAAGGCAGGAAGAAAGGAACTATGGAAGGGGACGGAGTTTTGATCCACTTCATCTGGGGCTTTTGGACAGGGTCAGCGCTTAGGGGTGATGGGGAGAGTTGCGAAATTTTTTGGAGGTTTGCGGAAGGCGGCTCCAGGCGATGGTGGGCATTAGCAGCAACGCCGGGATGACTAGGGTCCAGATAAGGTCAGCGGCGAGGTTGTTTTGCCATCCCAAGGAGAGCACCGAATGAGCAGACGAGAACTCACCGGAGAGGAAGGGCAGAACCGGCCATCGAAAAAGTTCGAGAGGCAGGCCTGGACTTGGCGAATCCAATACGTGCCGGACGCGAAGGGTCGTGTACACCTGCCAGAACAGGACCGCGTAGGCGATGAGTATCGTGGAGGAGGCCAGGAGCGCTTCATTCACTCTGCGAGAGCGTGCTGAGACCGACATGCCAAGAACCACAAACGGTACGAGATGCGCCAGGACGTGGAGAGGGGTCCATGCCAGATAGATCGCTACGCGGAGCCTGTAGATCCCGGCAGGCACATCGGCGCCGGAAAAGGAGAAGCCGTTTGCGCGTACGACCTGATAGAGCACGGCATCAAGCCACGCCACTGCCGGAGCCGCGACGAGAAGGCAGAGCGCGATTCTCGAAATCAGTTTAAGCGCGACTACTTCGCGCACCGGCAGCGGGGTGAGCAGTATGGTTTCCCAGGTTTGCTTCTGGCGCTCCCCGGCGACCAGCCCCGCGCCCGCGAATGTGCCTGCGATGCAGAGTATCGAGGGAAGGCCTATAAACAGAACCGCCGCCGGAATCATGAGCGGTCCGGTGCCGATCGATACTGGTTTCTGGCGTAGGATAAGCAGCGTTACTCCGGCCGTCGCCAACACGAAGCCCAGGGCGAGCGCAGCCTTTCCCAGAATGGGAAGTCGGCGCAGTTGCCCTGGGAAAAGCCAGTAGCGGATCAGAGGATTCATGCGTTCAGTGCGCAGACATCAGAAGACCCTTGCGGCCGGATTCACATGGCCGCAGTAGAAGCAGTGGTTGTGCCGACGGCTATAAGAGCGTCCGCACTGGTCACAAACAACCGGCGGCTCGACGCTCGGCCGACCGTCCAGGGCGCCGTCCCGTAGATCGATCTCGTTTACCTTATCGATGAGCTCCGCTTCCGTAATGCCGGTGCGCTGGGCTACCAGCTCGAATAGCGCGTGATTGATCAGTGTCAGCTTTTGGACCCTTGATTCAAGATCCAGCACATGGGCGCGCGCCTCTTCGGCCGTATTATAGCCCTGCTCAGCCCGAATACTTGCATCGGCCAGGCTGCGCCCGATGCCATACTGCCAGAAAAGACCCATGACGCCCCCTACTTA
The DNA here is from genome assembly GCA_043734985.1 of Chthonomonadaceae bacterium. Taxonomy (GTDB): domain Bacteria; phylum Armatimonadota; class Chthonomonadetes; order Chthonomonadales; family Chthonomonadaceae; genus DATGJU01. The sequence continues at coordinate 161 of JAYTEU010000352.1, read as the reverse complement.
TCGAAGTTAGAATCGAAGGCGAAGCTCGACGGCTTGAAGTCCGCGCTCTTGACGAAGGCGGCGGACTCGGCAGCGCCGTGCTCGCGATCCATGCCGCTGTCTTCCCACTCCACCGAGAGGGGACCCTGGTAGTTTATGTAGTTGAGGGCACGGATGATCTC
>JAYTEU010000351.1:0-2336 GCA_043734985.1 Chthonomonadaceae bacterium | reverse complement strand
AAACTACCAGCGCGCAAACACGATCTTCGCAATGCCGTTTCAATTGGAACGCAAAAACACAAGCTAAAGTTGGGAAAAGGGTTGGGTAGAGGGGGGTTGGCAGAATAGCCGGAAAACCTTCGTTACCGAGGGCGGCAAAAAAGGCAGGGCGAACTAAACTGTCAGCAGCAATATCCTCAAACGCAACCGGTATCTGCCAAAAACTAAATCTACCGTTTAGAAACGTTGCGCCATGCCGCCATGAAGAGGAGCGGAATGGTGGGAGCGCGGGAGCATGCGACTAGGATTTCCCGCAAGATGACCAATAACCTTCTAGAAATCTAGTATAAACAATTTCTCGAACGGATGTCAATGCCTCAATCAAAATATTTTTTCAGTCAAATAGCAGCGGCTGCGGCAGATGCTCGCCCGGTTCAATTCACGCGCTGCCAATTCTTTCGGCCAAATTCCGCCCCAATACGCCACTTAAACTGCCAAAAACAAATGACTCCCACGAGCGCCCTGGAAGACTCATCCCAAGGCAGCCTTCGAAAAATTTCCATAAGGGCTTACGAAATCATTCTTGCCGGCCTTTACTGGCCGGAAGGACGGTAATTGCCTCCCCCTCCTACCGATGTCGTAACAGGCGCGTGAAGCGTATCCTAAACTAACAACCGCAGTTCGTCGTTACCCCGGCGAAACCCTTGCGGAACGATCACAAGGAGAGCGACGATGGCAGATACGAGCATACCCTCCGGTCTCCAAGCTCTTTCCGGAGAGCTTGCCGGACTTGTCGAATTGGTACAACGGTCCGTGGTGCGAGTGGAAGATGGGAGCCGGCTGACCGCCACGGGAGTAGTCTGGGCGAGCGATGGAATAATAGTGACGACCTCGCACGGCGTGGAGCGGGACGAGGACCTGGCAATCGAGACCAATGACGGCAGCTTGGTCGGCGCCGTGCTGATCGGTCGCGACGCGGATACCGACATTGCCGTGCTGAGGGCGGATTCGGATGCGCTGAACCCCATCGGCAGGCCGACGCGCGACGATGCCCGAATCGGCGACCTCATCCTGGCCCTTGGCCGTCCGGGCCGGGCTGGCCTCCACGCAACGCTCGGGATAATCAGTGGGCGAACGGAAACCCAAACCGCAGGCAAGTCGGAGTACCTGCTGCATACCGATGCGGACATGTATCCGGGTTTCTCCGGCGGACCGCTGGTGAACATGCAGGGAAACATCGTCGGCCTGACCAATCTTCTTTTCGGGCGAGGACAAGGAATCGCGATCGGTACTCCGGTTGTGTCCAACATCGTTCAGGCACTGCTGACCAACGGATGCGTACAGCGCGGGTACCTTGGTGTTCGGACACAGCAGGTGGCGCTTCCGGATGAACTCTCTGCAAAGCTAGGCTGGACCCAGAACCGGGCGCTGCTGGTCGCGCAGGTCGAGCCGGGCAGCCCCGCCGACACTTCGGGACTGCTGTTAGGCGACACTCTTTTGAGGTTCAACGGCGAGGTCATACACGACGTCGATATGCTTCGCCGACAGCTTCGTTCGCATCCGCCCGGTGCGGAAGTCGTGGTTGACTACCTGCGCGGTGGCACACACGGGCAGGTTGCCGTCACTTTGGGCGCGGAGTAGCGGGAGACGCCACTATTGACCGATGTTCTTTTGGTAGCCCCCTACACATCCGTCCGGGCGGGCCTGCGCGTCCTGCTGTCTCCCGCCGATGACATAGCCGTGGTCGGCGAGGCCCGAGATACTGCGATGCTCACCTACCTGTTAGGCACGCAGCCCGCGGGAGCCGTCCTGATCGACGCCTCGCCGGAACTGCTGGAGGAGGCTCTCACGGCGCTCTCCGACTCCGACATTGCGATCGTAGTGCTGACCGACGAGCCGGAGGATGCCGCGCTCCTCGCACGCAGACGCCCGCGCGCCTGGTGCGCCTTGACACGCTCGGCGGGCGGCGATGAGATCACGGCCGGTATCCGGGCGGCGGCGGCCGGCATTATCGCCCTCGATCCGGCGCACGCCAGAGACCTCGCGATCGGCGAGCAGCAGGTCAGAACCCCATTGCCGGCCGCTGAGGAGATTGAGGCGCCCTTGACGCCGAGAGAGAGCGAGGTTCTGCAGCTTATGACGCACGGACTTCCCAACAAGAATATTGCCGCGCGCCTCCATATCAGCCTCTCCACCGCGAAGTTCCATGTCGCGTCGATCCTTACCAAGCTGGACGCCTCAAGCCGAACGGAGGCCGTTACCATCGGAGCGCGGCGAGGGCTCGTCAGCCTGTAGAGACTACCGGAATACCCTTATCCTTGACAACGCGTGTCCGCCTTCGGTATCCTGCTCTATCA
>JAYTEU010000350.1:0-6857 GCA_043734985.1 Chthonomonadaceae bacterium | reverse complement strand
CTGGGGTAGCCGCAACGCGGCAACCCCAGTCTAGGTGGCGGATCCCCTTCGGGGAAAGGATACATCCAACCTTGCCACGTTGCTTTTTATCCCGAAGGGATTATGTCCTTTAGCCCAGGGTTGGCGCGACGTGCCTACCCTGGGAAGCCTGGCGGTGTTGTAACGCAATGCGATCTTTACAGATGCCGACTGCCCAAAACAAGTTCTCGCGGCTATAGAGGCTCTTCCTTCTCATGCCCATTAACGGGGTTCGCTCCGTTGTCAACTGGAGTCTCTGCTTTCCGCAAGTCTTAGTTTGGCCGCAACTCGGTTGCCGCACATAAACAAGTTGACAAATTTCAGCCTTGCCATTGACAACAACAAAAACGTTCTGCATAATATAGACAGATGACTACACTGCGATCTTGCCAGGCCGGATATTGTCGGCGAATTCTCGCCGCTGGCTAAGGGGCAATCACCAGTCAAATTGGCTTCGTTTCGTAAAAATAGAATTCGGCTTCCTGACGCACAATCAAAGCAATACGCGTGACGGTATCGAACGCGGAATTGGCTTCGTTTCGCAAAAAATCGGTTCGAAGTTAACACTGCGATCGGGCCGTGAATGGCGTGGCGTCATGCTCGCAAAGCGTGGTTGCGATACAGAATGCCATTCGGCGCGATCCCGCTAACGGACGGCCAGTCGGGATCGTAATTCCAGGAAAGCAATTCTCCGTTACCGGCAACCAGTACGAGGGCAAGCGCATGACAGAAGCAGTTACCAATCGTCCCACGTTCCTGATGTACGACGGCGTCGGCTCCAGCACAGCGGCGCTGTCGCTTCCACGCGAGGTATATCTAGAGCGTATTCTCAATCCGCTCTATCGGACGACTGCGGCACAGGTAGCGGCGAAAGGCGGTAAGCAGCTTGGGGAACCACCCGGGATGACTGTCCCGCCGTCTTCCCGACCGCCGCCAAGGCTATCGACTGTGCCGTAGCCCTGCAGGCCGGGACAAAATCCCTGAAGGTCAACGATACCGGAGGGCAACCTGAAAGGCATCCACATGACCGCGCAGGCCATGGTGGACCTGAAGAAGCCGAGCCTGTACGACCTTTTCCTACTGCACGCCCATGCGCGCGGCGAGCTCGCGGCCACTCCCGACGGCGCGGAAACGGTCTTTTCAGTCGAGGCAGGCACCCCCTTCCGCCTGGAAGAGATCGCCTCGCAGTATATGGCTTGAGGCAGACAATCATCGATATGAACTCGGATCATGAGATTAGGTTGGAGAACACGGGGTTAGCAGGGTCATTCAGTTTTCGATACGCGGCACTGTCCGAGAGACCCCGGACCCTTTCGGGGAAGTACCGGTCTAAGACTACGAAGTCCGCCTGCGCGGACTCAGTCCCTAACCCGCGTGCCCTCTGGGCGATGGCGGGTTTTGTTAACTTAGACCGGGATTTCAATCCCGCGTCGATGCAAACGTGGCGTCTAAACCGGGGGCCATCTGGGCGAAGGCGGGTTTTGTAAACCGGGTACCCTTTGGTGCGGGATTTCAATCCCGCGCAGCCCCTCAGATTGGAGAACTGAATGACCATGACCGGTTTAGAGGCGAAAACCCGGATAGAAGAGAATGATCTTGTTGAGCTGCGGAAGTTGGCGGAAGCCTGCGACCAGGCGGACGGGATTGCCGTCAAGCTGAACTGGAGCATGATTGCGGAACGCGATGGAGGCCGCATCAACGACTTCTGTTACTATGAGGGCGGCGAACTCGTAGGTTTCATGCCGATGGACGATTTCGGCGGCAAGTACGAGATCACAGCCGTTGTCGCGCCCGGTTATCGGCGCAGGGGCATCTTTCGAGCGATGTACGAAGCGGCTTTGCGGGAGATCCGAAGCCGAGGCGCTTCCGAGCTGCTGTTGGTAAACTATCGCGCTTCCGAAGCCGGATGCGCGGCGGTAAAGCGTCTCAGCCTCCCCTATGCCTCCTCCGAATACTGTATGGAAGCGCTTGCCGCGGAGATGCCGCGCCTGCCGCCTGCCGTGCTGCAGCTAGAGCGCGTGACCGCCACGAACGTCTCCGAGCTTTCGCGCATGCTCCGGCAATCGTTCGACAACGAGCGGTGGAGCGCGGTCGAATCGCTTCTGCGGGAGCTGGACAATGCGGACAAGCGCTACTATGTCGCCCGACTGGAGGGCGAGGCGATAGGACAGATCGGGATCATTATGGCGACTGACCGCGTCTATATCCGTGCGGTGGGAATCGTGCCGCAATGGCGTCGGAAGGGATACGGCCGGCAGCTTCTAGCGGCGACCCTCCAGAAGCTGCTGAACGAGGGCCGGGATACGTTCGAGCTGGACGTGGCAACGGACAACGATCAGGCGCTGTCGCTCTACACGTCCTGCGGCTTCCGGCAAACCAACGTCTACGACTACTACGCCGTGCCGCTGCAGGCATAGGTTTTAGGGGTTGCTTCAAGAGTGGTTTGTTCTTCTATCCGCCCTACGGCCCAATATACAATCGCCCTGGGACACAGGCGCTCCAGATGACTGAAAGCGGTTCCGAAAGAGAGGCATAGGTTCATGGCAAAGACGCAGCGCGAGAAAGCCGAAGCTTTCCGGGAACTGCACGGCGGGCCGCGCATACTGGTGCTGCCGAACGCCTGGGACGCAATCAGCGCGCGAGTTTTCGAGGCCGCCGGATTTCCCGCCGTCGGCACGACGAGCGCGGGCGTCGCTAACGTCCTGGGCTATACCGACGGCCAGTTCGCGCCCCGCGACGAGGTTTTGTTCATGGTGAGGCGAATCGCCGGCACGGTTCAGATCCCCGTCACCGCCGACATCGAAGCGGGCTATGGAGCGGACTCCGTGGAGGAGGTCGTCAAGACGGTGCGCGGCGTGCTTGAAGCGGGCGCGGTGGGTATCAACCTGGAGGATTGCGCCTATGGGGCGACCGAGCTCGTCGATGCGGGTCTACAGATCGAAAAGATCGGGGCCGTCCGCGCTCTGGGGGAATCCGTCGGGGTGCCGATTGTGATCAACGCGCGCACGGATGCCTTCCACCTTTTGGATTTGAGCGGCCCGCAGCAGTTCGGCCTGGCGGTCGAACGCGCCAATGCTTACCGCAAAGCGGGAGCGGACTCGCTGTTTGTACCGTTCCTGACGGAATCGGCGACCATCGGCGAGCTGGTTAAGGCTATCGATGGGCCGCTCAACATCCTGGCTATGCCTGGCACTCCGCCCATCTCCGCGCTGGCGGTACTCGGCGTCGCGCGCGTCAGCGTAGGCTCCGGCCCGCACCGCGCAACGGTCGCCCTGACCCGCCGAATCGCCGAAGAGCTGCGCGACCACGGCACCTACGACAGCATCATGACCGATACGATTCCGTATCCGGAAGTCAATGCGTTGCTGCAAGGATCGCCCAACGAAGCATGACGCCGCTGCAGTGGCCCGCGGATTTCGATCTTGCGGCAAATCAGACCTGGTGGCGGCGGTACCCCGGCGGCTCGCGTCGCGTTTTCGAGCGCGTATCCGACCGGCTTCGGAACCGCGCGTGGCCGGGCGGCGCGGTCTGGGGAGACGAACCTGCTAGGGCGAGCATCGCCTGGCGAATTTGCAGGCGGGTGAAAGAGCTGTACGGCTGGCCGAACGACCACTTTCTTCCAGGCGATCCCGTGGCAATCGTGATGCACATGCCCTGGGATGATCTGGACATCGTGGAGTTTGTGATGCAGATCGAAGAGGATTTCAAGATTATGCTGCCCGACGAAGAGGCTGAAAAGTGGCGCACGCTTGGCGATATCGTCGATTCCGTCATAGCCCGCATCCGCACTTAGCCGCTGCTTGTGGTACGCTAAAACCAATATGCGAAACGTGAACCTCCAATTCTCCTGACTGCCCCGTTTGAGCCGCGCACCTAAGCAGCGACTGCGCTATAACACGCCTGCCGCAACCAACATCCTGCCCAATTTTTCCTAATCCTTGTGACCTCTCCTTAACAGCCCGGAGCGTCGCCACGACATTGTCATGACGGGCGTGTATCTGTGCTGCCGGCCGGAAGTCTTTCTTCGGCCCTCAATCTCCGCGAGTTCTGCCTCCGCCGCGAACCGGCCTTTCCGCGGAATTCGTGTCCGAAGTAGCGAACAGGAACAAGGATGCAACCCGAACACCTACTGGATACTGCCCGACAGCGGTATCTGAACCTTATACCCCGATACCTTCAGGGCCGCACCGAGCACATGGGCCTCTGGCAATGTTGGCCCACCGATCGTGATGCCGTGTGGCAGGCCGCCTGGAATAGCGCGCGGTCCGAGCGCTGCCGGGAGCGGGAGGCAGTCGCCGAGGACAAACTGCCGCCGCTCGAACCGGCCGACCCGCGAAGGCTCCCCCGGCTAATTGACAGGCTGTCCAGCCTGCGCGCCGAGCTCGGCAAAGTAAAGGGGAAAGAAAAGGACAAGGACAATGAAAAAGACGCAGAAGAGGCGTTCCGCGCATCCGTCGCGCGACTGCTGGCCGCCTATTACTGCCCGGGTTCCGATTCGTCGGAAGGGCGGAGCATCGACCATCGCCGGCGCATTGCGGTTTTCGAGCGCCCGCTGCCCGAAGGCTCCGGTCATCGGTACCCCTGCACTGTTCGGGATATCCGTGCCAGGCTAGCGGCTGTGCCGGAGTACGATCTGGAGGGCATATGGGCGATAGGGCTCGCGCCGCCGACTCGCCGTAAGTGCCGCGCATACGGTACGTACTATAGCTGGATGCCGCCTATCGGTAAGCCGGTCATTCTGCTGTACTCATGGCGGAGCAGCTTCAAGTTTAAGCTGCGCTACAGAGACGACCCGGGGTATATCGAACGCAATCTCTCCGTTGAACTTGAATACGGCATGAAGATCGAGCACGACGGCGGGAAAGCGATCTGCTGCTGGCCCGATGGCGCCCTCCGCCAGTACATCGTGAACCATGTGCTGGTGCACGAGATTGGCCACCATGTGCAGTACGAACAGCGGTGGCGAGCGGGCTCCGACCGGTGGCTGCCCAGGCGCCTATGCGAGCAGTTTGCGGAGGATTACGCGATCCGATCTAACCGCTCGCACTCTATCCCGTGTCGCACAGCCCCCGAGCTGTCATTGCCGGAGCGGATGCTCTGAGACGGCGTGGGCTGCCACGGTGGAAAGCGAGGAGCGCCAGGGCAAATTCGCCCCGGCGCTCCTGCTAACTGCTATCTTCGAGGCTGGACGTATCTTCGACCGATCTCTTCAATCTCTTCGATAATTTTGCGGTCGACGCCGAACGGGTCGTTCGGGTTGTCGGGGATCGTCTCCACCGGCATGGGCTGCGTTTCAGGCCGCGTCTCGATCGCGGGCGCGGTGTTATATAAAGTTGTCATTACACTTCCTCGCTTCCTAATTCACATCGTACACTACTATTATCGCATCCACGCGGCTGAATATTAGCGTATGCTGCAAAAATGGCCCTGCTCTTATGGCCAGTATCGCCAAATTCGGATCAGAATCCCACCTTTGTTTATCGCGGGATACCTTTATCAGATCGAATATCAGATCGAATCGAGGCTCGCTAGGTTCCACAATGTCCGTGTCCTTAGCGCCGGCGTGGACCATTTCCCTTGCGGTGAGCAGTCCCGCTGCCGATCAGCCGCGGTTTCGGCGATGGTCGTCCGCGGAGGGTGGCATCAGGAGCCTGCGCTGCTCGACGGTGAGGTGACCTTCGAGCGCATGGAATTCCGGGACCTCGGCCTGCGGGACATACGCCCGTTTTTCCCACGAAAGGCTGCCGGGGGCGTATTTGAAAAAGAGCGTCCGGCGGGTTCCGGGGCCTTGCCAGGGCAGTGTGCCGTGTATCAGCCGCTCGGTGAAGATCACGCAGTCGCCGGCCTTCGTTGGAACCTGCCTGACTATGGGCGAGCTGCGCTTAAGCAGGCGAATATCGTCCGGAACCGGGTAGTTGCTCTTGTGGCTGCCTGGAATGACCGCCAGGCCGCCCGCGCCCGCAGGCACGTCTGACAGCGCAAAGGTGGCAACGCAGAGCCCGCAGAAGATCTTACCGTCTACATAGTGGTAGAAGTGGAGCGGGTCGTACGGCTCGCGCATTTTGGGGCCATGGAGCTGCAATCCGCCGTGGCCCGGCTGCAGAAAGATGGCGTAGTCGTGGTCCAGCCGGAAATACTCGCCCATCAGCTCGCGCAGGATCGGGAGCGCCCGCGGATGGTCCAGCAGCGCCAGGAAGTCCGGGCCCCACGTAATCGGATGCTCGATGTGCGCGTTCCCGGTCTGGGCCCGCCACAGAGGGACCGCCTCCGCCTTCTGATCCAGCCAGGCGTTCATGCGCGCCAGCGCTTCCGGGTCGATCGCGCCTTCAAGGTGCAGATAGCCCTGCAGGTCAAACAGATACCGCTCTTCCTCGTTCATTACTTTCCTCGATTAGCATCACAAAATATCCACAGCAAATCGCCGCAATCCACTGTACCCCATCTGTTGCCAATCGTTGAAATTGGCGTAAACTCCGACCTCGGCCCAAGTTCCTGACAATCCAACACACAGAAGTCCGTGACCCGCCGTGTAATCCGTGGTTCAGACAAAGGTGACCCGATGGACTGCGATACCCACCGCATCGACTACTTGCTTCCACTCGGCGGCAGGCCCGTGTAGCGGGCGCGTGGGCGGATCAGCGTGTCCGCCTGGTACTCTTCAATGGCATGGCCAATCCAGCCGATTGCGCGGCCGAGGGCGAAAAGGGTGAGCGGGGCGCCGCGCGGGAGGCCGAGGGCGGCGCATAGGGTACACAGCCCGAAATCCAGGAACGGCATCCCCCCGTCGCACGCGCTGTGCCAGCGCCTCCCTGGCATTTTCAGGGCTTCCTGTTTCGCGA
>JAYTEU010000349.1:0-5467 GCA_043734985.1 Chthonomonadaceae bacterium | reverse complement strand
TGCGAATATGGGCCGGAGCTATCGCGCGGCTTCCGGGCGCTCAAGATCTGGTTCACCCTGAAGAGCTACGGCATCGACCGGTTCGCGCAGCTAATCTCGCGCAACTGCGAGCAGGCGCGTTACCTGGGCGAGCTGGTGCGCGCCGCCGCTCATCTCGAGCTGCTCGCTGAGGTCACGCTCAACATCGTCTGCTTCCGGTTCGCGGTTCGCGGCCTGTCCGAGCCCGAGCTGGACGAACTGAATGCGAGCATCGTCACCGATCTCCAGGTTCTGGGCATCGCCGCGCCTTCTACCACGCGCATCCGGGGCAGGCTTGCCATTCGGGCAGCGCTCACTAACCATCGGACCCGCAGGGAGGACCTCGCCTTCCTGGCGGCCGAAGTCTCTCGATTGGGAAAGGAAGCAGTCTGCGGATGAGCCAGCCGATGCAGGATCGTTCGGGCCGTGAGGCCCTTGTCGAATCGACCACGCCCCTTGTCAGGGTCGAGACCACGCCCGCGCCCTCCAATGGCGAAGATGGGCGGCACGGCGACGTTTTGGGTCTTGCGAAACTGGCGACGATCCAGTTCCGCGGCCTTGACATTATGCCGACCTACCAGCGCCTGGCCGCGCTCCTTCAACAGGATCAGACGGACGTGGCGCCCCTGATGGACGTCGCAATCATCGACCAGTTCCTGGGCTGGCCCCAGCGCGGCCTTACCATTCAGTCCGCGGCGCTCGTTGCCCAGCGCCTCTTCCGAATTCCGGCCGCCTCCGCCCCGAAGCTGCGACTGCTCGGGTTCGCGATGGCAGGGCCGATCAACGCGAACATCCCCGTCGAATTCCTGATCGAAGACTCCGATGTCGAACTGCATCTGGTCTACATCGTGCCCGGAATGCCCGTTCCCGCTGTGCCGGACCACGACCTGGCCATCGTACTGGCGGCCGAGAGCGAGACGGCGCGTCCAATTTTCGCCTACCTCGAAATCCTTCTTGCGGACTGGCCACGGCCCGTATTGGATCGCCCCGAGCGCGTGCCTTTGTTGGGCCGGGAGAGCTTGTATCACCTGATAGAATCCGTACCGGGCATCGACATCCCGGCCACCGTGCGCGTCGGCGCGCAGACCTTCGCCGAGATCGGCGCGGGCGCGGCAAGCATTGAGGAGTTGCTGCCGGACGGAGGATTTCCCATCATCGCTCGCCCCGTGGACTCGCACGGCGGGCAGGGTCTGGAGAAATTGCAGACGGCCGCCGAAGTCGAGAACTATAGGATCCGAAATGCGGTACCAGAGTATTATCTATCCCGCTTTGTGGATTATCGCAGCCCGGACGGATGCTATCGTAAATATCGGATCGCGGTAATCGATGGCGTGCCGTTCGCAAGCCACCTGGCGATCTCGGAACACTGGATGATCCATTTCCTGAACGCGGGAATGGGGGAGAGCGACGAAAAGCGCCGGGAGGAAGCCGACTTCATGGACCGGTTCGAAAGCGAATTCGCGGCGCGGCACGGCAGGGCATTTGCTGAGATGGCGAACCGGTCCGGGCTGGAGTACTTCGGCGTCGACTGCGGCGAGACGCCCGACGGAAAGCTGCTCATCTTCGAGGCGGACACGTCGCTCATCGTACACAACATGGACTCGCCGGTGGAGTTCCCCTACAAGGATCGCCACATGCGCGCCCTATTCGCAGCCTTCCGCGCCATGCTCACCCGGAAAGCCCTTACCCCCACCACCCGCTAGCGGGTACCCGCCCTCTCCGTGAATACCCTCACACCCGCTCGCGGGTACCCGCAACTAGAGGGTACCCGGCGGGAGAGGGGGGCGAACTAGACTCTCGCGGTAGGTTGTCTCAACGGCGGCAAAGCGCGGCTGCCGGCCCTTTTCGCCCCGAAGGGGCAGCCTTCACGGCAGCCCAGGGCAGCGCCCTGGGTACCCCGCCAATCGCATAATCCCAGCCCTGAAGGGGCGGACCAATCTATGAACGAAAACACGAACCCACCTATCCATCAGGGCACGCGCATCGGCCACGTTCACTTGAAGGTGGCGGATCTCGACCGCGCGCTTGCGTTTTACAACGGCGTGCTGGGCTTCGACCTGACGCAGCGATACGGTTCGCAGGCCGCCTTCCTCAGCGCGGGCGGCTACCACCATCACATCGGGCTGAACACCTGGGAGAGCCAGGGCGGCGCGCCCCCGGACCCGGGTACGACCGGGCTGTACCATCTCGCCATCCTCTACCCGACACGCGCCGCGCTAGCTGCCGCCCTTCGACGCTTGATCGCGGCGGGGATCAGTCTGGACGGCGCGAGCGACCACGGAGTCAGCGAGGCGCTCTATCTCCGCGACCCGGACGGCAACGGAGTGGAGCTCTATTGGGACCGCCCGGAAACGGAATGGCCGCGCGACCGGCACGGCGGCATCGCCATGTACTCGCGCGCTCTCGATCTGGACGACCTGCTGCGGTCTGCGTGAGCGGGTGAGCGGGTGAGAGGGTGATTGAAGCCAGGAAATGTGCCGGTGGCGGGAAACCGTTATCGCTACTGTATCTCTGGCTGCCTTGGTACCGTTCCCAGCAACAGGGAGCCGCAGTTGGATTTGCGTCCGGAGGACGCCCAGCGCGAAGCGCTAAATGCCGGGTCGTTTATCGGCCCGGCAGCGTTATCTTGGCTACTTACCCGATGCCAGGGCGCGCAATGCGGCCGAAACCGTGAGAAGCGCCCTGCCCTGATGGTAGCACTCGGTCCATTCGTCGCTCTTCGCGCGGCCGGGCGGGACTGTGCCGTCGCGATGCACCGTGGGATGCCAGCCGCCATGGTTAGCGTCCACCTGATGCGTTTTGATGAACTGCCATTGCCGCAGCAGCGCCTCCCAATACCGGGAAGTCTCTTTCCCATATCGCCGGTGCATCAGCGCCAGCGCATTCAGCCCTTCCGCCTGCGTCCACCAGATCTTGTCCGTCATCAGCGGCGGGCCGGTCACGCTCCCGGAATCGTAGAATCCGCCGTAATCCTTATCCTCTCCCACCTGGAGCGCGTGGTCTACAAGCTGCCTGGCGATGCGCCACGTTCCAGTATCTTCCGGGCGACCGAGCGCGGTGGACGCCTCCACCAGCAGGTACGCCGTCTCCAGATCGTGGCCGAACGAATCGTGGTCGGGCACGGGCCGCCAATCCTGCGTGAAGTACAGATGGAGAAAGCCCGGCGCGACGGCGATACGGTCACGCACCAGGCCGAACACCTCCTGGAGTCGGCCCCGGACCGTCGGAGTTGGCCACACCCCGTACAGCCCCGTCAGCGCCTCCAGCAGATGGATGTGCGCGTTCATCGACTTGAGGCCGTAGCGCGTTCCGATGAAGTCCGACTGCGCCGCGCCCCCCGGAGCCGTCAGGATCGGGCTGCCGTCCGGCGCAAGCGCCTCGTAGTATCCGCCATGCTCCTTGTCGTGCGCGTGGTCGTCCAGCCACGTGTAGGCCCGCTTCGCCAGGCTGAGCGCCCGGGCATCTTTGGTCGCCTGCGAGCACGCCGCCGCCGCATAGAGGGCGAATGCGATACCGTAGGCATGCTTTTCGCCGCCGCGCAGCGGAGCCCCGTTTCCATCCAGCGACCAGTAGAGCCCGCCGTGCTGCGTGTCCCACAGCCGTGAATCGAGAAACTCCAGGCCATGCAGGGAATATCCCTTGTACGCCTTCGCCTTCGCCGGATAGCGCTTGGCGACCGCCGCCGCAAGCCACGTAAGCCGCGACTGGTAGACCAGCGAGCGGTTCTCCCTCGGATCGGGCGTCCAGTCCTCCCGGTAGTTCTGATAGAATCCGCCATGCGCCGCACCGAGGGCCGCCGGAAACCACTTCGACAGCACGTGCGCCTGAAGATTCGCCTCCATCGCATCCGCCAGCCGTCGATACTCCGCCTTAGAGGGCGCAGGACCGAGGCCGGGTTGGGCCGTGGACGACTCTGCGAGAGTGGCGAGGAAGAGTGGAGGAAGGAGCAGAAGAACGAGCAGGGGTATGAAGGCGATCGATCTCATTCTCGGCATCTTATGTTACGCAGGCGGACAACCACAACGAAGGATTGGCTCTAAGGAATGCAGGAAACCAGGAAGTCATTGCAAAAGGAGTTTCACAGGATTGCAATAGATACGAGATACGGATCCCCCTGTGGAATTTAGTTCCTGGTTTCCTGCCTTCCTTAGCGGAAACGCCGTTGCAAAAAGAGGCGCTGTACATAATGGTTATGCTCTTCAACTGCTGGAATAGCTCGACTGCGTAAGCTGATTATTGATTCAGGAAAGCGGATTCAACGGGTAAGGGAGTTTTTGGAAAGCAAGGCATCGGTGCGCGCTATCGTCGCCTCCAATTCGGCGTCGATCAGCGCACCCATCTCCGCACCTTCTTGCTCGGTGAGCGTTCAGGCTACTGCGTACCCGGTGAAAGGTCTAACGCTCTCCGGATGGAAGGCCGGCACGATGTCCTCTTTCGGCACGCCGGCCGCCTCGAACGCGTAACCCACGCCGTCCTCGGTTCCGTCGTATTGTATCCATATCTTGCCGTTTATGATATCCACGTGGATGACGTTGAAGTATATCCGCCGGTCGTTCCCTTCCCAGCCGACTGTCGCGACAATATACCGGTCTCGTTCCTCGTCGAAGACGGCTTCGTTGGAGATTTTAGGGTTCGAGAAACGCAACTGCGCATAGGGCAAGAGCGTATCGCGGACTATCTTCCGGTAGCGATCTAGCTTATCCATTCGCGCACCTCCTGCGCCTCATCGTCGAACACCATAAGCCGTATTGCTTGTGATGCCACCAGTAATGCGCCAATATCGGACTTGAATACCGCGTTGTAAGTGCTGGCCCGGATCGCAAGATAGAGCACGCGGTCTGAGTCCGCCCGAGACTGGCGAAGAGCTATTTCGTATATCAAAAATTGGCCTGCGGCTTCCTTCAAGTCTTGCACGGAGGACAGACCGATGAACGATTTGATTTCGACCGCAATTCGATCACCGCCGCGTTCAGCCGCAAGAACCCGCTCAGCGCCAATGTCGATCAACAGGTTGACCTTGCCAACGGCAACCGTAAGAGGATCATTGGTTATCGTCCAACCATCCTTGATGAGCGCTTGAACGCATGCATCGTGAAAGGTATCCCTGGCAGCCATTTATGCCTTCCCGTCCGTCGCACACGGGCTACATCGCGCGAGCTTTCGGCTACTGTCGCGGGCTGAACGGCTGGCCGGGAGTCGCTGCGGCCGGCGTACCCGCCGGCCCAGTAACGCCGGTTGTCCCAGTCGACCCAGCAGCGGCGGGCTTCGTGGAGCCTGCGGGAGCGCCGGTGCGGGCGTCGTTCGCGGGGCCGGTTGCGCTGGCGCTCGCGGCAGGAGCGTAGATGGAGGCCGGTCCCTTACGGCTCTTCTTACCGGCCGCGACCTTCTCCTTCGGCGTAGTGGCTTTTGTCACATAGAGCGCCACATCCCGCTCGATGGGAGGCGTCGC
>JAYTEU010000348.1:0-1698 GCA_043734985.1 Chthonomonadaceae bacterium | reverse complement strand
AGCACCAGGTAGGCGCCGATGCCCTGCTCCTGACTATAGGGCAGCATTCCAGGCGTGGCTCCAAGGGAGACGCCGATCACGGCCGCGAGCTTATTGATGGCGTACGAAAGCCATGCCGTGAGGCTGATCTCAGTGGATACGAGGTATCCAAGGCCGATGAGCTCCGGCCGGATCTCGAACTTCAGCGGAGCCATCTCGCTCCAGGGCGGAACGGTGAAAAAGATTCCGATATCGATGTTTTTGCCGATTGCGGGTACTGAGGGTACCAGTGCGTGCCAGATATTAATGAGGTTGTAGACGGCTGCGACGGCGAACCCCGCCCACATCAGGCGGTTACGGAAGAAGGGAGTGCGGGACGGATCGTTGTCTGTCATCTCCAGGGGAATGAAGACCTGCGGGAAGGAGAGCCGCTCCTCTTCGTTCCAGATGCGATAGAAGAGCGCCATCATGCAATAGAGCGTACACCAGAGGGCGAGGAAGAAGAAAGTCCACATCAGAAGCGGCTGCGCCCAAAGCTGCCAAGGGACCACGCCGTTGGGATCGCGCTCGTACAGATGGCGAATGGCGGTCAGGTCATGGGGGGCGAGCCACCGAGGAATGAACGGCCTGTTGTCTGCAATTCTATTGTCGGTATTGTAAAACGGAGTCGTGATAAGCGCGAAGAGAAACTGCGTAACGCCGATTCCCATAATCGTGCTTGCGACGGTAACAAAGAGGAACACTGTCAGCATCTCGGCGCGCGTGAAGACGAGAGACGCCCGCACTCGGCGCAGGATCACGTTGAGACCGAGAAGAAACACCAGGGCGGCGAGGCCGGGGATAGCCGGCACGCTTTCGCTGACTTGCGTTGCAAGCGCAACGATTTCGGACTGCCGGATCCACATGCCCGAAAATATGGTAAACGCCACGGCCATTGCGAGCGAACGGGTCGTGAGACCGGCCGCGCCTTGAGGCTGTGTATCCGAGCTCAGGCTCCGTGCGTTCATGCTGCCGGCAGTCGCCGCTTCTTCCGGCTCAGGCAATCCAACCTCCGAAAATCTATCCAAATGCAGAACCCGGCAATCTCGTTCCCGAATACACACGCCCCGATTCGAGTTCAGGCCACGAATAGCGCGCTTCCCAAATCCCAGTTACCGGCTACGGACTGTTCTGAGTTATGTACGTGTGACGCGCGACCGCGCCCGAGAGACGCCCGGTGGGGCGAGGAGCGTGTTGTCGATGAGTCGCGTTCGGCCGAGTTTAACCGCCAGTGCCAACAGGGTCATTCGGCCGGCCAGCGACTCGACGGGCATCAGGTTCTCGGGGTCCACCAGCGCAACGTAGCCGATGGAGGCGCACGGCTCGTTCTCGATGAGCGTGGTCAGCTCGGCACGGAGGATTTCCACATCGGCTCCACCGCTCTCCACATAGTGTTCGGCGGCCAGAATTGCTCGATATAGGACCGCAGCAGAGGTACGCTCTTCCGCGGACAGATAGACGTTTCGGGAGGATAGCGCGAGGCCGTCCTCCGCGCGTGCCGTAGGCACGGCGATTATTTCGGTCGAAATATTCAGGTCGTGAACGAGCCTTTCGACGATGAGCAGCTGCTGGAAGTCCTTTTGGCCGAAGTAGGCGCGATCCGACCGGACCATATTCAACAGCTTTGCGACGACAGTCGCCACGCCCTGGAAATGGCCTGGCCGGTGTGTGCCCTCCAGC
>JAYTEU010000347.1:0-2845 GCA_043734985.1 Chthonomonadaceae bacterium | reverse complement strand
GTCAGCTCCTTGATCGTGCCGGTGATTAGCAGCTTGCCGTTGTGGATAATGGCGACCCGCGTACAGATGATCTCCACGTCCGCGAGTTGGTGCGATGAGAGGAAGACCGTCTTGCCTTCGCCGCGAAGGCTGGCCACAATATCTCGGAGCTCGGAGTGGGCGATAGGGTCGAGGCCGGAGGTCGGCTCATCGAGGAACAGGAGCTTTGGGTCATTGATCAGCGCCTGCGCGATGCCGGTTCGCTGCCGCATACCCTTCGAGTAGCCCCGGATGTTGCGTTTCCAGGCTTCCGGCTGAAGCCGAACCTTTTCGAGTGAGATGCGAATGCGCCGCTCACGCTCTCCAGCGGGGATCTTGAACAGTCGCGCGTAGAAATCCAGCAGATCCCACGCGGTCATTGAATCGTAGAAATAGGTTTCTTCGGGCAGGTAGGATACCAGATGCTTTACGCTATTGTCACCCATCGGCTTGCCGAGCAGCGTTGCATCGCCGGCCGTGGGGAACAGCAGCCCGAGGAGCATCTTGATGGTGGTCGTCTTTCCAGCGCCGTTGCGGCCCAGGAATCCGAAAATCTCACCCTCTTCCACGATCAGGTTCAGGTTCTTGACCGCTTCGACCTTCTGCTTGCGCCAGATATCTACGTACTCTTTTGTAAGGCCCTGGATTTCGATCGCAGCAGCCATAGATGGATATCCCTCCCTCCGCCGTGGGCGGCGGAAATCAAATAGTGTTAATAAGTCGCATTTGAAGCTGCGGCTTATTATGCCGCCGGGTACTATATCTACCGGTCATCGCCCTGTCAATCGCACGGATTACCGTGTACAAGAGACGCCCGTCGCTTGTGGCCATGGATCGAATAAGGAAGGGGAGCCGGCGCCCGGAGCCTCGTCAAACGGTGATTACTGCACGCAACGACTTGTGCCGACGCGCGCGTCTTCCTCAAATACGGAGGAATTGAGAGGTAATGTTACCATTATCTCACAGTTATCTCTTGCACGCCCCTTTATCCGGCATCTTTTTGCGGGATACGGGATCGGCTTATCCGAACTATTGCGGTGTTTCTTTGTTTCATCGACCGCGTTGCCGGTTGGCACGACCTATGTCATAATTCCCCTTACAAGTAATTCGTAAGGCGGGTGATAAAAATGCTTCAGGGGATCAGGCTTTCAGCCCAACTGCCGCGGGGTGGATCGGGCGTGCGCCGATGGTAGCGAGCGCTCAGTGCGTCACCGCCGTTTCGCAGGCGCTTAAGCGGCGCGGGCGAACGATCGTGCGGGTACACGGCCGCAGTATGTACCCCACGCTTCGAAATGGGGTACGACTGGAGGTTCAGCCCGTCGCGTACGACGAACTGCGCATCGGGGATCTCGTCGTCTACCACGACGGCTGCGGGATCATCTGCCATCGCCTTATTCGGAGGGCCGACAGGCTCTGTTACTTGAAGGGCGATACTAACCTCTTCGCCGACCCGCCCGTGATCTGGGCGCAGGTATTGGGCCGCGTAACCCGGATCATCGACGGCGACCTGACCATACATTCGATCGATTCGGCCGGCGCGCGGCGTCGCGGCGCTCTGCTCGCCCGCTTCTCCTACGCTTACGCCTTCTATCTGAACACTCTGCACGCGTTTGGTAAATGCCGGTGGTGGACGCCCGGGATCGAGTGGACGAATTAAGGCCGCCGGCATTGGGCTCGGCGGCCTTGGTCTAAACGAATTTGCTATGTAAATTTTGGATTGTTTTCGGCTGTCGTCAGCGCGGCAGGTCGAATCCGCCCAGCCAGGGCATTTCCGGGATGTGCAGCGGAACGTCCTGGACCCGCTGCGGCATAGCGTGGGACTGTTGGGGAGCGATCTGTGGCATCTGCGCAAATGTCATCGCCTGCTGCGGAGACTGCTGTGCCACCTGAGCAAACGTCACTGCCTGCTGAGGAGCGCTCTGGGAAGTCTGGGTGAACGTTATGGTTCCCAGCGGCGCCGGAGCGGTGGGCGCGGTCGAATTGCCGGTGGACTGGTTCATCTGCGTGAGCGCGGGGATGCCCCTATACATCGTCGCGATGAGCATTATTCGCAGCCAGAGGCCCCAGAGCGAGAAGTGTCCCGCCCCGGCGGTCATCAGGACCATTGCCACGGCGTCCAGGGAAAACAGTACTACCGCGATCCACAGCGCGGGCGTCAGGCGATTGTTCGCGCAGATCGCCAGGATGAGGTAGAGGATCCCGGCGCCGAAAAGCAGTCCTGCATTGAACTCAAATGCGCCCACCCGCCCCGACCCGCTGGAACTCGCAAACCACCCAAGCGCCATATTCATCGCCGCGACGAAGTAGGTCACGCCGACCGACCACTTCCAAACCACCACCGGATCCGAGTTCTGTTTCATGACCATTGCCTCCTAAAATAGATCGAGCTCAAAGTGCGGAATTGTACTCGTCTAAACCAGGCGGCGGCATACGGAGTTCCGTTTAGGAGGCGGCTGTGAAAAGGATCACATTAGACATTCCGAGGAATAATTCGTCTACGCGATTTACAGTGGCGAACGTTCAATTCGGCATACTAGCGGTAGTAGTTTTTCGGGTGCTCTCAGTTATTCGTCGGATTATCTATCGGGCAGCAGGCAGTCGGCGGGTAAGCGCGTGCGGGTGGGCAGTCGGCTCGATAAGATTCGCGCCACTACGATCTATACCGGGTACCCGCGTGCGGGCGGGCAGTCGAGCTATTCACCCGCTGACCCCCTCACCCCTCACCCCCTCATTCTTTCGCCCGCCATATCCGGCCCAGCAGCGCCGTCAGTTGCGGTTCCTCGCGCTGGAGTTCGGGGCGATTGAAGGGGTAGAAGTCGTTCATTCC
>JAYTEU010000346.1:0-3587 GCA_043734985.1 Chthonomonadaceae bacterium | reverse complement strand
GAAACCGAACGACTCTGGTCCCCGGCAGCAAGCAGCGCCAGTCTGGCTGCATCTATCTGAAATTGATTGGACATTCCAGTTGCCCATTCGTTGTATCCCGTGCTCTTGCGCCTGAGGATTCTTTGGGCGTGCATTCGAGGCGTCAGGCCGTTTCCTTCAGGCAGATCCATGCCGGCTCCGTGCTTGAGTAACTCTGCATTCGCAAGGGTGGCCAAAACGCCGGCAGGGGCATTCCGTTTTCGGTTCGCGGCACTGAAGTACCGGTCTAAGTCTACAAAACCCGCCTGCGCGGGTTCCGCATTGAGTCCGCGACGGCGGACTTGGTAAACTTTGACCGGCAATTTATTGCCGTGTCCTGAGAATGGAATGACCCTGAAGCGGCAGGCGAAGGGGGAGGATAATTGCGGACTATAATCGAACCAGTTGACCAATGGTGAGGATTTCGCGCGAGAAGGAGCAAATCGAATGATTACCCTTTTGATTGCGGCATGTGCTGTCTGTGGCCTCCTGTCGTCGCCTTCGGCGCATGCATCGCCGCTTCTATTTGCGCAGCCGCCAAAAACCGCCTCAATTCCCGTGAAGACCCCCGCTGGCTGGAAGGCAAAGACAGACCAGGGCGCTACGGTCATGACCCCTGGAGACCTCCCGGATGGCAAGCTGTACACGGTGATCGTTACACCGCTTCAGACAAAAGCAGGAACGCTCGATGAAGTGTACGAGATCAGCAGGACGCTTATGGGCGAGGTCGGCGCTTACACCCCGGTCACCAAACCACGGCAGGCGCGATCGGACGGTGGCTGGGATTACAAACTCACAATCGGCGCGCTTGAGAAGAGCGGGAAGACGCTCCTTGCGCAGGTTATCGCTCTCAAAAAGGGGGATCTCGGCGGAATCGTCATCGTTATTTCGGACGGGATCGAAACCATGCAGCTGTTTTCAGATCCGTTTTCCGACATGATTCGGAGCCTGGGAGGATCCGCCAAGCCACCGCCCGCGCCGGAGCTCGCGCGGGCGGCTGGAACCGTCGACCTCCAATACACCGTCCCGCAAGGCTGGGTCGAAACCAAGAAAAACGGCGCAACCGTAATCGAGGCTTCAAAGGACGAGTTCTATACGAAATATCGTTGGACGCTGGTGGTCATGCCCAGTCAGCCCCTTAACGGCTCTGTTCAAAGCTACTTCAAAGACTACTGGAAAGAGTTGATCTCGAACAACTACGGTTCGGATGTTGTTCCGCTTCCGGTTACAGCGCGCCTCGGCAGCGGCTATGTTTGCGCGTTCGACGCGGAGAGCAGCGCCACGCATAAGGTGAGCGGCGCAAGACCACGCATAGTGTCCGTCTACCTGCTCGCGCATGGAGACCGGTTCGTGCCTCTTCTCGCCATCCTCTATGGCTACGAAAAGGCACTCGATGCGGATTTGGATCGATTCCTCTCGACAGCCCGCATTCCGGGATCGTCGAATGCAAAGATACCGCTTTTCTCCAATAAGGAAATCGCCGGCGACTGGAGCGAAGGATCGACTTCGATCGCAAGCTATGTCACCTCAAGCGGCGCCTATGCCGGCGACGCCTCGATTTACACCGGGAACGAATTCCACTTTCAGCCGAACGGTACGTACAGCCATGTCTTCCTAGCGCTCAAAGGCAGCACGCGCCTCCGGGAGAAGGACGAAGGCAAGTGGAGGATAGAAGATGACGAGTTGGTGCTGACCAACGCAAAAGGCGTAGACCGCTACAGCCTGTTGGGCTGCGGCGCGGACCCGAAGGCCGGGAGGTTCCTCGTGCTGGGAGTTTACGCGAACACCAGGGCGAAACTCTCGCTCTCAAATCCGCGCGGAGTGTTTCAGGCGAACTGGTACAAAGCAAAATGATCGTGCTGGCCTATCAACTTGTTTTGCCGATTGCCGCTTAGTCCGGGCTAAAGGAAGAACATGCGAATGCCCTCCGAACGCGCAGTATTGACCCGCAAATCGCCCACGCATCCGGCGGACTATGAGTACTGGGACGAAGCGATCCGCAAAGCGGTCGCGGAGCCGGACCCGGGGCTTAGCAATCGGAAGGTCACCGGCGTCCATTTCGAGCTGTCGCAGGCGTTCGGCGACGTGCTTGGCGAGGGCGTCGGGGCGAATTTTCACTCCTGGGCGGTCTGGGGCTCGCGTAAGGCCGGCGTCACCATCCGGCAGGAGGATCTTGGCAGCGCGATTCGAAACGGCGCGACGGTCGCGGGTATCGTCGGAGCTGCGGTGGCCGTGGCAGGCGGAATGCTGGTCCGGCGACGTCACCGTGTTTCGCGCGCGCAGTGGGCGCTCGGCATCGGCGCGGGACTTGCCTCCGGGGCGCTGGCCGGGCTGGGCCTTGCGCTGGACAGCCGCTCCAGGGCATCTCGCCTTATCCTCGAAGGAAACCGCACGGTGCTGGAAGATATCGGCAGGCAGACCGCGCGGTTTATGGCGCATTTCGCCGAAGAGCCGACGGGAACGCCCGAGTCTCTGGAGGCGTTTCTGACGGGATTTCGGCCGGGCCTCACGGAGAGCGGCGGCCAGGATCTGCTTAGGCGGGCCTTCACGCAGTACCATCGCGCGCGCTATGCGACCGGCCTGAAGGAGCGACAGGAGGCCGCCTACTTCGCGAACTGCCTGGCGGTCTATCACGAGCACGTGCGGCTTCAGCCCTTCATTACGGCTTCGCTTCCCCACATCATCCGCAAGTGCGTCACCGGCCGGATGATGACCTACGACGTCGGCGACCTGCGGTTCTCGGTCGGGCACGATGTCCCGGCTCTCAACGGGCTCTGCTTCCCGCCGCTGCTGGAGAACCTGGAGAATGAGGAAATGATCCTATTCTTAGCCGGGCCGGAAGGCTGGAACGTCCCGCTTCACTCGCTCGCAAACACCGCCGCAACGGACTGGACCCGCATTAATGAGCGCATGGGCTATGTGTTCGCGCTCTTCAGGGCTCTGCACATCGAGCCGAGCGTCTTCCGCCACCCCTTCCCGCAGGAAATACAGGATACAAAGGACAGCACATGAACTGGACCGAGATACTGCCGAAAATCTGGCGCTTCCACGATAGCTGCAATGTGTACGCGATCGAGGGCGATGGCGGCATGCTGATAATCGATGCCGGAACGGGCAAGTGGCTGGAGAGTCTGGACGCGCTTCCGATGCCGCCGATCGCGCTGCTCTGTACGCACTACTTCCGCGACCACTCGGCGGGCGCGGCGCGGGCGGCGGAGCGCGGCATCCCCGTCTACGTGCCGGAAGGCGAGGAGGCCATCTTCGCCGACCCCGTGCAGCACTTCCGACAGCGCGAAACCTACATCATCTACGACAATCTCTGGGACCTTTACGCGCCGATCGAGCCGGTTCCGATCGCCGCGGTTCTGCGCGATTACGAACGAATCCGGGTCGCCGGTATCGACCTCAAGGTTCTGCCGCTGCCAGGCGTCACCCTATCGCAGATCGGTATCGAGGTACGGCTTGGCGACGGTCGGCGTGCCATCTTCTCCGCGGAGGCGATCCATTCGCCCGGCAAGCTGGCGCGCGTGGCCCCGCTCCAGTACAACTACAACGATCTCAACGGCGCG
>JAYTEU010000345.1:0-2952 GCA_043734985.1 Chthonomonadaceae bacterium | reverse complement strand
CGCGCCGCCGCACTTTTACCGAGAATCCCATGACCCAAATAACCGACACGCCGCAGCCACCCGTTGCGAAACGCATTCCAAAGTCGATAAACTACCACTCCGACTGCCTCACCGACGACTACTTCTGGCTGCGCGAAAAGTCCGACCCGGCAGTCGCCGCGTACCTGGAGGCGGAGAACGCCTACGCCGACGCGATGCTGGCGGATACCGCGCAGCGCCAGGAGGCGCTCTACGCCGAAATCCTGAGCCACATCAAGCAGACCGACGAGAATGTGCCCTATCGCAAGGGGGACTACCTCTACTACGGCCGCACCGAAGAGGGAAAGCAGTACGGCATCTACTGCCGCAAGAGAGCGGAGCCGGAGGGCGTCGAAGAGATAACGCTGGACCTGAACGAGATGGCGAAGAACGAGAAGTTCATGTCCATCGGCGCCTACCAGGTAAGCGACGACGGCCGGTACCTCGCCTACTCCACGGACGTCACGGGGTTCCGGCAGTACACCCTCCATGTCAAGGACCTGACTACCGGCGAAATCCTCCCGGACCGCGTGGAGAAGTCGATCTCCGTGGCCTGGGCCGCTGACAACCGCACACTTTTCTACACGGTAGAGGACCCTACCAAGCGTCCCTACCGTCTGTACCGCCATACGCTCGGTGAGCCCGTCTCAAGCGACGCGCTTCTTTTCGAAGAGGCCGACGAGAGGTTCGGAATATCGGTGGACAGGTCGCGAAGCCACGACTATCTCTTCCTTACAAGCGCCAGCCACACCACCAGCGAAGTGCGCTTCCTGCCTGCCGCGGAGCCTGAAGGCGAATGGTCGCTCGTGGAGCCGCGCAGCCACGAGCATGAGTACTACCTCGACCATCGCGGCGATCGGTTCTATATCCGTACGAACGATAAGGGCCGAAACTTCCGCCTGGTGACCGCTCCCGTCCGAACGCCCGGCGTCGCGCACTGGAAAGAGACCGTGAAGCACCGCGACGACGTGATGCTGGAAGGCCACGAGCTGTTCGCCGGCCACCTGGTTCTCGTCGAGCGCGCGAAGGGACTTCCGCGTTTTCGGGTCGTGAACCTGCGGACGCGCAAGATCGACACCATCGCCTTCCCCGAGCCGACCTACAGCGCCTCGCCGGACCACAACGCGGTTTGGGACACGACGCTCTTTCGGTATAGCTATCAGTCACTGGTAACGCCGCGCTCCACGTTTGACAACGATATGGAGAACGGTGATTCCAAATTGCTCAAACAGACAGAGGTGCCGGGCGGCTTCGACCGGGACGACTACCGGTCGGAGCGCTTTTTCGCGACCGCGCCCGATGGCGCGAAGGTTCCGATCTCGTTGGTCTATAGCGCCGGAACCCGGCGGGACGGCAAATCACCTGTCTTCCTGCGCGCCTACGGCTCCTACGGATTTCCGTACCCCGTGGCGTTCGCGGCGGCGAACCTTCCGCTTTTGGACAGAGGCGTCGTCCTGGCGTTCGCGCATATCCGGGGCGGCGGGGAGATGGGCAAAGCCTGGCACGACAGTGGCAGAATGCAGCACAAGAGGAACACCTTCACCGACTTCATCGCGGCAGCGGAGCACCTGATCGCCAGGAAGTACGCCGCAAAGGACAAAGTAGTGATCAGCGGCGGCAGCGCCGGCGGGCTGCTGATGGGAGCCGTAGCCAACCTCCGGCCCGACCTGTTCCGCGCCATAATCTCCTACGTCCCGTTCGTGGACGTCATCAACACGATGATGGACGCAACGCTGCCGCTGACCATCGGCGAATACGAGGAGTGGGGGAACCCGAACAAATTGGACGAGTACACCTACATGAAGACCTACTGTCCCTATACCAACCTGGACGCAAAAGCCTATCCCGCGATGCTCATCCGCACCTCGTTCAACGACAGCCAGGTGATGTACTGGGAACCCGCCAAATACACCGCCAAGCTGCGCACGCTGAAGACCGACCACCAGCCGCTCCTGTTCAAAACCAACATGGCGGCGGGCCACGGCGGCGCGTCGGGCCGCTACGACGCCTTCCGCGACACCGCATTCGACTACGCCTTCCTGCTCGAACAGGTCGGCATCGAATGATAGAGATTGAGTTCTAAAGGAAATTCATGGGACTGCTGATCGACGGCCTGATCATCGTGGGCTACTTCGTGCTGATCGTCGGCATTGGGCTTAGGATGGGGCGGCGCGAAAAGAGCATGAGCGACTTCGCGCTCGGCGGGCGAAATATCCCCTGGTGGGCGGTGATGGCGTCGATCATCGCCGCGGAGACCAGCGCGGCGACGTTTCTCGGCGCGCCGGGCGAGGGCTTCGACAAGCGCAGCCTCGCCTACGTCCAGCTCACGCTCGGGCTTATCATCGGGCGCTTCCTCGTCGGCAACATCTTCCTCCGGCCCTACTACCAGTTCCGCGTCTATACTGTCTACGACTACCTGGGAATCCGCTTCGGCCCCCGCACCAAGAGCTTCGTATCGGCGCTCTTCCTGGTGATGCGCACCCTCGCCTCGGGAACCCGGCTGTTCGTCCCGGCGCTCGTGATGGCCCTTGCGTGGAGGCTGCTGGTTGGCGGGCACGCGCACATCCATACCGTCTCCGCGGGCATCAACGAGTATATCATCGCCATCGTCGCGCTAACGATCGTAACGTGCGCCTACACGGCCGCCGGGGGAATAAAGGCCGTCATCTGGACCGATGTGATCCAGGCCGCGCTGATGTTCGGCAGCGCGCTCATCGCCGTCGCCACGCTCCTGCACCAGGTCGGCGGATGGCAGGCCGTCGCGCATTACGTTCCCCAGATGACGCAAACAGCCGGATACTTCCAGACGGGGCTGGAGCCTGCCCGCGTCGCGCAGTGGCAGGCGGCGGAGCATGTGTCGCGCATGGACTTTTGGCAGTACGTCAAGCTGATCTTCGCCAGCGACTACACGCTCTTCTCCGCGCTCATCGGCAC
>JAYTEU010000344.1:0-3320 GCA_043734985.1 Chthonomonadaceae bacterium | reverse complement strand
ATCCCGGTCGATCATGCTCTGCACCGCCTGCTTGCCGTAGCGGACCAGGAGGCCGAACACATCCTGCGCCGTCTCGCTATCGGCCTTGCTGCCGTGTTGGCTCTCCATGACCATGCGCGTACTGCCGAGAATGGCGGTCGCGATCTCCCGGTCCTGCCGGTCGAGGGCGGTCTATGGTAAACTATGTCGTAGCCATTCTTAGGAGGCAGCCACAGTGACGTTGAAATTAGAACTTAGCCCAGAACAAGAAGCAAGGCTAACCCGTTTAGCCCAACATGAAGGGCTAGACCCCGTCGAGGTTGTCAAGAGGCTGGTCACAGACCATCTGCCGGAGCTCGAATCCGATACTGAACCGGACCCAACGCTCGCGCTCTTTGCACAATGGGACCGGGAAGACCAAAATCTGACACAAGTGGAGATCGACGAGGAGAATCGTACCTGGGAAGATTTCAAAACCAATATCAATGCCGAGCGTGACCGGGCAGGCGCCCGGCGAGCATTCTAGTGCCGCGCACTTTTATCCTGGATACCTCGCCTTTGGTGTCAGACGCCGACCATCAAGTCTACCTATTCGGAGTGAAATCCGGCGGTAACCTGCCCAGATTAGCGAGGAGTAAACGGAGGAGCCGGATAGCGTGATTGTGCAAAAATCGGCCATGTGCCGTCATTTGGAGCTATCTCCGTTACCGCATTTCCGGTCCAGTGGATGGTAAGATCCCCGCCTCCACGGTTTACTTTTTGCACGAACTTGACCAGTGGGTAAGTGACTGTCAGCTCCTCGCCCTTTCTGGCCTTGTCGAAAGTAACGTAATCGCCTGTCCATCTAGCGCTTCGGATCTTTCGGCCATTACGCCATGCGGAGACCAGATCGCGCGGCGCAAAGCCCGGAATACGGATATGGACCAGGCCGGGCCGCTTCGGAACCACGGTCAGTCTTCCAAGGTCCGGTAGAAAGCTGACGACCCTCGCCTCCGCGCAGTCCCGGTTGAATGCCATATTTACAAATAGGCCCTGGTCCGTTTTCCGCACGCACTCTTTCCAGGCCAGGTAGAGGCCGGTCATGCCGGTCGGTGGGCAGCAGCCTTCGAGGCTTACTGGCCCCTCCGGCGCTCCCGGCAGCGCCCACCGGTCGAAAGGAGTGGTGCGGCACAGGAAGCCACCCTCCAGCCTGCGCATCAGCGCCATCTGCTTATCGCGATCCGGGTACTCCTGCTTTCGCCATAACTGTAGAAACCTGTCATCGTCGACGAAGAACTGCTCCCTCGGCAGATAGTTGCGAACCGTGCGCTCCACAAGGTCGTACCGCATGGACCGCCCTGCCCTGCCCAGATAGACGCAGACGTGAATCAAATCGGCAACGGCGCAGGTCTCGGAGGCTTTGTAGTTGGGGGCGGCTTCGAACCAGCCATAGTCGGTCATCATCCCATTCCAGCGGCTGAGCTGATCCTCTGCCCAATCGAGGTATTTCGCCTCTCCGGTGACCGCTCCGAGATGGGCGATGCCGATGAGGCAATGCCATTGGGAGTGCGTGTGCGCCGTATCGTGGCCGATGGCGAACTTCTGAAGACGGCCCTCGACAAGCCCTTTGGCAATGTCCAGCATCTCCTTGTCGCCGGTAACTTCGTAAAAGCGCACGTAAGGCTCGACGATACAGAAATCCAGAGTGGGCCGGTAGGCGAACTGTATTTCCTTCCCGTCGATCTCCAGTTTCCGTGGCGGAGCCAGCCGCAGCAGCCCCTTATCGGCGGACTCTATCGCAAATCGCCTTACCGCTTTCAGCGCTCGCTCGGCGCGCGAAAGCGCTTCTCGATTTCCTGTTGTTGCGAACTCCTCGATCAGCGCGCGGGCCATCCAAGCCGTTGCCCACAGCACGTCAGTATCCCCGTGGCTCTGCGGGTTGAAAAGTCCACACGGCTGCTGGTAACCCAGAATGCGATCCATCACGCCTTTCTGCACGGATGCTCCGAAATCGATCCCGCTCATGTCCCGCATCTGCACAAAGGCGAGCGCGTTCCTTACCTCGCTGTCCCCGATCGCGATAACGTCCCCGCCTATCTGGTAGGGCGGCATCTTCAGCGGCCAGTTGCCATAGCTGGACGCAAACCTGCTTGCGGCTGACACCGACCCTGCAAGGTAGTTCAGCGACCATTGGGCCATCAGCACGGGGTCCAAGGTATCTCTCGACTCCAGCGTCTTGGCAAGTAGGTTCACGCGTACCGGAGCGGAACCGGCGATTACTTCCCTGCCCGTTACCGGCGAAAGAAACCCGGCCACTGTTTCACCCTTCTCCTGGCAGGCCGCAGGCAGCGCGAAAACCAGGAGAGACGCCGCAACGACGGCGCAGACAGCGTAACGATCGAGTATATTCTTCATTAGAATGTTAGCTGGTGGCGATGCAGAGCGACGCTTTCGAGAAGGCCGATGGAGAAGAGCGTGACGATCATGCTGCTGCCCCCGTACGATATGAGCACGAGAGGCACTCCCGCCACGGGCATTACGCCCACGTTCATACCGATGTTCTCGATCACGTGGAACGCAAGCATCGCCACGACTCCGGTGGCAACAAGCTTGCCGGTGATATCCTCATCGGAGCTCACGACGATACGCACGCCTCGCCAGATCAGGACTCCATACAGGCACACCACGACCACGCAGCCGACAAAACCGAACTCCTCGCCGATATCAGAGAAGATGAAGTCGGTCTGCCGCTCGGGCACCCAGCCGCCCTGCACCTGGGTGCCTTTCAGGAAGCCCTTGCCGAACAGTCCGCCGGAGCCGATGGCGATTCGCGCCTGCGCTACATGATAGCCTGTCTTTTTGGGGTCTTCGCGCAGGCCCAGGAATATCAGCAGTCGCTGCCTTTGAA
Source organism: Chthonomonadaceae bacterium (assembly GCA_043734985.1). Classification (GTDB taxonomy): domain Bacteria; phylum Armatimonadota; class Chthonomonadetes; order Chthonomonadales; family Chthonomonadaceae; genus DATGJU01. The sequence goes on along the minus strand of JAYTEU010000344.1, from coordinate 454 downwards.
ACGGCTTCGGCCAGATGCCGGTCCACCAGAGCGCGGTAAACAGCACTGCCCCCGCCCCGAACAGCGCGAGAAGATGCTTCAGATCCGCTCCAGCGACGAATACCATGGCGAACCAGATAGCCAGCAGAACCAGGCCTGTCCCAAGATCCGGCTGCTTGATTACAAGAGCGGCAGGCACCGCAACGAGCGCAAACGATGCGATCAGTGTAAGCGGTTTCTTGATCGTGTTGATGTTCTTCTTCAGAAACGTGGCCAGGGTGAGGAGGATGATGACCTTGGCGAATTCCGAGGGCTGATACTGGAACGGGCCGATACCGATCCACCGTGCCGCGCCATTCTTGGTACTCTGAAAATGCGCGACGCTCACCGCGAGGAGGGCCAGGAGATTCAAGATATAGAGAGGGCGCGCAAAGCGACCGTAGTTGTGGAAATCCACCCAGACAGCCGCGATCAG
>JAYTEU010000343.1:0-4771 GCA_043734985.1 Chthonomonadaceae bacterium | reverse complement strand
TTCCGTTCGGTTTCTGTTCGCCCTTCGTTCGTTTCGTGTTCGCTATCTGTTCGTCAACCGTTCGCTTCTTGTTCGCCGCCTGTTCGGCGATTGTTCGGTCTGTGTTCGCTATCTGTTCGTCTTCTGTTCGGTCCACGTTCACCCCCGTCTTCACCATAAACCGGGCAAGCTTCTCCTCCAGGGATCCCGGAACCGCCGAACGCTCCACAGGTGGCAGCGGCGTCTCCGCCGCTGAACTATCTGCCCTGGCTGCTTCGCCAGGATCGCGGGTATCGTCTGAAGGTGGAGACGCTTCCTCGGAAACGCAGTCGCCTCCAGAGCGCGAGGGCCGAGGCTGGACCGCGCTCCGCTTCTTCCGCATCCGCAGCGCATCCGCGCTCACCGGCGCCAGCGCCCCCAACCGGCGCAGCCTGCCCTCCGGACTCCGCGCCAGCCATCCCCAGCCGATCAGCGCCTCCACTACATCCCCAAATCGGTTCGGCCCCAACAGACCCACGCTCAGTTCACTATCCGTAAGCGCGCCATCCCCATACTCCTCCAGCCGAGCCGCCAACACAGGTATCGCCGCCCGCAAAACCGCAGGCAGCGCCCGCAGCCGCAAATCCTCCCAAAGCGAACACTCAAAGCAGACAGCAGCCATAACTCTTCGCCTCCTTCGTTCCTATCTTCCTGCTCCGTGTCCCGCGTGCCCTTTGGACGGTCCAAATGCCAAACCAAAAAGAACGGCCCCCAGGGACCGCCCAATAGCACAAACGTACACGTAGAAATGAGTCTATATATATAAATGCCTTTTCGACCCTATCTTTGCACAACGATTTTCGCCAAAATCGCCCATATCACCCAAAAACCGGTAATTCCACCGGGCCGTTCATAGGCCCGGAGTAGCCGAAACGCGCCAACCCCCGCCTAGGCGGCGTATCCCCTTCGGGGAACCAACCCGCCAATCGCCAACGGTTGTCGTGCCGAACATGGGAACCTGGCAATCGCTGCACCGGTGTTGGCACGACGCTCAGGCAGGAAATCCCGCCCTCCCCGGCCAATACTAGCCCGTCCATTATCCAGCCTTGAAACCACGGAATCACCTGCCCATGCAATGCCCGCGCTGCAGAAACGACAACCCGGCGACCAACCTCAACTGCGCACAGTGCGGCGCGTCCCTGCGTCAGGAGGCGTCCACGAGGGAACCCTCCGCCATTCCGCTCGTGCCGCCGCGCCCCGTCGTTCAGCAGACCGCGCCGCTCCCATACGGCACGCCCCCGCCCTATCCCGGCGGCGCGGGCACGGCACAGCCCGGCGGCCCGGGCCTGCCTCCCGCGCTGCCGCAGTTCGGATCGCTGGCGACCGCCGGCGCCGCGCCGCTGCAATATGCCGTCTGCGGGGTCTGCGGCTCCGGGCTATTCGCAGGGCAGGGGCGCTGCCTGCGCTGCGGCACTCCTCCCGGCGCCATCCTCAATCCCAACGATCCCACGGCGACCCAATTCCTACCCTTCGGACCGCCGGTCGACCTGATCTCGCTTTTCCGCGCGGGCGAGGAGCGCTCCGACGAGCCGATGGAGCACGTTGGTGGCTGGAACTGGCCCGCGGCGCTCTTCCCGACGATCTGGGCCGGGCGGCACCGCTTCGGCTGGCAGTCGGTGATTTCCGGCTCGCTGACGCTCATGGTCGTCGGTCTGTACCTGCTCCGCGTGGCCCTCCATCGCACTCCCGATGCGAGCGGCACGCTCACCGGCTTCCTCGTCGCCTGCGCCCTGATCTTCGGCCTGCCGCGCAGCGTCACCCTGGGACTGCGCGGAAACACGCTCGCCTGGCGCACCGGCCTCTACTCCAGCCGGGAACAGCTTCGAAAAGCGCACCGTTCATGGACCGTGTGGGCTATAATAGGGTTTACCGTTTTAGCCACGCTGTTAGGTGTCGCCACAGCCATTCTAAACGCCGCATGACCGGTGTGGCATTCGTAGCGACTACGGCTTGAAAGGATCGTTTCATGAGTATTTCCGCAAGGGCGCGCAATACGGCCCCCTCGCCCACACTGGCGATAAATGCAAAAGCGAAGGCGCTCCAGGCGCAGGGCAAGGATGTCATTGGCTTCGGCGCAGGCGAGCCCGATTTCGACACGCCCGATTACATCAAGCAGGCCGCGATCGACGCCCTGAACGCAGGCTACACAAAATACACCCCCAGCAGTGGCGACGTCGATCTCAAAGACGCGATCTGCGGGAAGCTCAAGCGTGATAACGGCCTTACCTACGGACGCGAGAACGTGATCGTCTCCTGCGGGGCCAAGCACTCCCTGTACAACGTCTTCCAGGCGATGCTCGACCCAGGCGACGAAGTTGTGATCCCCGCGCCGTACTGGGTCAGCTATCCCGAACAGGTCAAGCTTGCCGACGGCGTCCCGGTCATCGTCGAGACCCTGCCGGATAACGAGTTCATGCCGACCGGCGACGCCATCCGCGCGGCCCTAACGCCGCGCACGAAGGCGATCATCCTCAACTCTCCGTCCAATCCGACCGGCGGTGTCGCGCCGCGCGCGCTCATTGAGGAGATCGTCTCGATCGCGGTCGCTAACGACCTCTACCTTGTTAGCGACGAGATCTACGAGAAGCTCCTCTTCGACGGCCGGACGCACCTCAGCCCCGCCTCCCTCGGCGAAGCGGCCTACCGGCAGACCATTACCGTGAACGGCTGCTCCAAGGCCTACTCCATGACCGGCTGGCGTATCGGCTATCTCGCCTCGGCGGATAAAGAGCTGGTGGCCGCGATGGGCCGCCTCCAGGACCAGTCGACCTCGAATCCGACCTCCATCGCCCAGAAGGCGGCCGTAGCGGCGCTGAACGGCCCGAACGACGCAGTCGAGGAGATGAGGATAGCCTTTGAGGGACGGCGCAATATCATCGTCGAGAAGCTGAACGCGATCCCCGGCGTCACCTGCCGGCTGCCCGGCGGGGCGTTCTACGCCTTCCCCAATATCTCTGCGTTGATCGGGAAGCGCTCCGGCGAACGGGTTATCTCCAACTCCGACGTCCTCGCGGCCTATCTGCTCGAAGACGCAGGCGTGGCGGTGGTGCCCGGCTCCGGGTTCGGCGCGGACAGCTACATCCGCCTTTCTTACGCCACTTCCACCGACAACATCGTCAAGGGCGTGGATCGCATGGAGGCGGCAATCCGCAAATTGGAGTAGATGGAGGAAGAGAGTCTAAAAAAACTTGAGTCGCGGTTGTCCATAAAATTCAAGAACCGCGCAACGCTGCTCCAGGCGCTCACGCACCGCTCCGCCGCGACCGAAACCGGGCTGAGCAGCAATGAGCGCCTGGAGTTTCTAGGCGACGCGGTTGTGGGCCTCGTGATCGCGGAGTATCTGCACGAGAACTATCCGGGCTATAGCGAGGGCAGCCTGGCAAAGTCGAAAAGCTACATCGTCAGCGAAACCACGCTCGCCGACGCCGCCCAGACCCTCGGCCTCGATGAGTTCGTCCGAGTCAGCCCCGGCGAAGCCTCCACCGGCGGAAGACGGCGACGCTCCACCCTGGCGGATGCCTTCGAAGCCCTGATCGCCGCCATATACCTCGACAGCGGCATTCGCACCGCCCGCCGCATTATCCGCACCACCCTGATGGATGCTATCAAAGCCTCCGCCACCGATGAGCATCGCCGCGACTTCAAGTCCGCCCTCCAGGAGCGCACCCAGGCCCGCGAACGCCTTACTCCCATCTACAACATCATCCAAGAAGAGGGCCGCGACCACGAGAAGACCTTTCTCGCGCAGGCCGTGATCGGCGATTCCATCATCGGCGAAGGCTCCGGCAAGAGCAAAAAGGAAGCCGAGCAAGCCGCCGCCCTGGATGCGCTTGGGCGCTACGCTCTCGCCGCACAGCCGACCGCCGTAGCATGCCCGACGGTGGACACCAGCGAAGCAATTCAGTAAGTGGCGGGCAATGGATAGTGGACGTGTGTTAATGGGTAGGCGCGAGCCGCCAACCGGCAGTGCAACCGGGGTACGCGCAACGCGCCAACCCCGGTCTAGGTGGCGCATCCCCTTCGGGGAAAATATCCACCAATCGCCACCCGCACATCCTATCCCGAAGGGATTGCGTCCTCTAGCCTGGTGTTGGCCTACGGCCTACCCCAGGAACCCGCCCCGGGGAATCCGACGAAACAGCCCTTGGTACGCGGCCTAACCGTACAGCCTGAGAATCCGGCCTAACGGTCCGCCTCGGGAGCCAATCACCCGACTTTTGCGCCTGTCCCTATAGAACTGCCGAAGGCTACTCCTCCTCCGCCCGCGGATGCGCATGGTCGTAGACCTCTTTCATCCGCTCCGTGGTGACGTGAGTATAGACCTGCGTGGTGATAAGGTGGGCATGGCCGAGGAGCTCCTGCACGGCGCGCAGGTCAGCGCCGTTATCGAGCAGGTGCGTGGCGAAGGAGTGGCGGAGGGTATGGGGCGTGGTTTTGAGGCGCTCGGACGCCTCGCGAAAGTACTTCTCGAAGGTGCGGCGGATGCCGCGGTCGGAAAGGCGCTTGCCGAACTTGTTTAGAAATACGGCGGGATCGGGCTTTCCCGGGTTTTTGGCGGCAAGGGCGAGGCGGCCGTCCCCCAGGTAGGCGCGCATGGCTTCGATCGCCACGCGACCCACCAGCGCAATTCGCTCGCGGTCGCCTTTGCCGTGCCGCACGCGAACCTCTTCATTCTCCAGCGCAAGATCGGCCAAATCGAGCGCTTGCGCCTCGCCCGCCCGGATCCCCGACGCATAGAGAAGCTCCATCAGGG
>JAYTEU010000342.1:0-19196 GCA_043734985.1 Chthonomonadaceae bacterium | reverse complement strand
CCGTTTACAGGAACGGAACAGGAGGCCGTCGACCAACTTGACACGCTGATCCGGGACTCGGTGGCGCTTAGGATGATCGCCGACGTTCCGCTCGGCGTGTTTCTCTCCGGAGGCGTCGACTCGTCGACGGTGGTCGCCGCGATGCAGGCGCAGAGCATCAGACCCGTCAAATCATTCTCCATCGGCTTCAATGAGGAGGGCTACGACGAGGCGGTATACGCGCGGGCGGTCGCAAAGCACCTTGGAACCGACCACACCGAGCACTATCTTACCGCCGCGGAGGCGATCTCCGTGATTCCGAAGCTGCCGCGTATCTTCGATGAACCGTTCGCGGACCCATCGCAGATTCCGACGTTTCTGGTGTCCGAGCTGGCGCGAAAGTCCGTAACGGTAGCTCTTTCCGGCGACGGCGGCGACGAGCTATTCTGCGGGTACGACCGTTACTTTCAGGGCGCGAGTATCTGGAACGGGTTAAAGCGAATTCCCTCTCCCATTCGGGCGTCGCTCGGCGCTATGCTTGGCGCTTGTCCGGCAGCGGTTCTCGATACGTCCTACCGTGCCATTGCGCCCGCGCTGCCCAGCCGCCTCCGGCATAATCGGCCATCTGACCGAATTCGCAAGGCGGCCGGACTGATGTCGGCGCGATCCGCAGACGCGCTCTATCACGGACTGGTATCACACTGGCCCGAGCCGGAACGAATTGTGCTTGGCAGCCATGAGCCGTCCACGCCGCTGACGATGCCGGAGACCTGTCCCAGTCAGGGCGACTTTGCGCACCGAATGATGTACCTGGACACGGTGACCTACCTGCCCGACGACATACTTGCCAAGTTGGACCGAGCCAGTATGGGGGTGAGCCTGGAGGCGCGTGAGCCGCTGCTGGACCATCGCCTTCTGGAGTTTGCGTGGACGCTGCCGCTTTCGATGAAGATGCGCGCGGGCGAAGGAAAGTGGGCGCTGAAGCAGGTTCTGTACCGGTATGTTCCGAAGACCATGGTGGACAGGCCGAAGATGGGTTTTGGCGTGCCGATCGATTTGTGGCTGCGCGGCCCGCTCAAATCCTGGGCTTCCGAGCTGCTTGACGAAGCCAGGCTCCGGCGCGAAGGCATCTTCAAACCCGAGCCAATTCTTGAGAAATGGCGCGAACATTTGGCGGGCGAACGCGATTGGCACTACTACCTGTGGTGTATACTAATGTTTCAAGCTTGGCTGGAGGCGCAGACGACTCTTTAGCCTTTAATAAGGAAATGCTTTCATGAGTGAACGCTTCGCCGTCATTGGCCTCGGATATGTGGGCCTGCCGGTTGCTCTCGCTTTCGCGCGCAGGTTTCCCGGAACAGTCGGGTTCGATATCAGCAGGAAGCGCGTTGATGAGCTGCGTTCCGGGCGTGACCGCTCGGGCGAAGTGAACGAGTCCGGGCTACGATCGGTTTCTCTCTGTATTACCGACGATCCCACGGACCTTGCGGGCGTGACATTTTTCATCGTCGCGGTTCCAACTCCCGTCGATCGCAACAACGCCCCGGACCTGAAGCCGCTTATCGCTGCATCGGAAACCGTTGGGAGCGTGCTCCAGCCCGGGGCCGTGGTGGTGTACGAGTCAACCGTATACCCCGGCGTTACGGAGGATATCTGTGGCGCGGTTCTGGAGCGCAGCTCCGGCCTCAAGCGCGGGACGGACTTTACGCTGGGATACTCTCCCGAACGCATCAATCCCGGTGACCACGAACATAGTCTTGAACGGATCACCAAGGTGGTGTCGGGCGAAGACGCCGTGACGCTCGACCGGGTGGCGGAAGCCTATGGGGCAATAGTACCCGCCGGCATCCACCGCGCGCCTTCGATAAAGGTCGCGGAGGCGGCAAAGGTCATCGAAAATACGCAGCGCGATCTTAACATCGCGCTGATGAATGAACTGGCGCTTATCTTCGACCGGCTCGGCATTCGCACGCGCGACGTGCTGGCGGCCGCGCGCACCAAGTGGAACTTCCTCCCCTTCACCCCAGGGCTTGTCGGCGGCCATTGTATCGGCGTGGACCCCTACTATCTCACCACCAAAGCGGAGGAGCTTGGCTACCATCCGCAGGTGATCCTGGCAGGCCGCCGGATTAACGATGGAATGGGGTCGTACCTGGCCCAGCGTCTGGTCAAGCTGCTCGTCCACTCGGACATTCCCGTGCGATGCGCCAGAGTGGGGATCTTCGGCCTAACCTTCAAGGAGGATGTGCCGGACATGCGCAACAGCCGCGTCCCCGACATCGTATCGGAGCTGAAGCAGTTCGGCATCGACCCGCTGGTGCATGACCCGATCGCAGACGCCGAGGAGGCCCGGAAGGAGCACGGTATCCAACTCCGCGGAATTGCGGACATGACCGAACTCGACGGGATCATCCTTGCAGTCAGCCACCGCCAGTTCCTGCAGGATCTGCCGGACTCGCTTTGCAGTTGCCTTCGACGGGGCGGCGTCCTGATGGATGTTAAGTCCGCGGTCGAGCCGGAGACGCTTCCGACGGACGTCCGGTACTGGTGCCTGTAGTCCTCACTTTACGGCGATCCACCGCAACCTTATCGTTATGACCTCCATCGAAACTCACCCCAACCAAATCGACGCGAATTCCAAACCCGGGCTTGGCCCGCAGGCGTCCTGTACGAACGGGCGGACGTTCAAGGTCATGCGGATCATCGCCCGTCTGAACGTCGGCGGCCCCGCCATCCACACGGTGCTCCTGACCGACCTAATGAACCGGACGAGCTATCCCACTACGCTTGTTACTGGTGTCGAGGGCGCGACCGAAGGAAGCATGCGCTACCTTGCGGAGGAGCGCGGGATCGAGCCTGTCGTGATCCAGGAGTTGGGCCGCGAGATTTCCTGGAAAGATGACCTAGTCACCCTTTGGAAGCTCATTCTGCTTATGCGCCGCGAGAAACCCGATATTGTGGACACCCATACGGCGAAGGCCGGCACTCTCGGACGGATCGCGGCGATCGTTGCGCTGGCGGGCCGCCGCAAGAGGATATTCCACACGTTTCACGGCCACGTTTTTCACGGATATTTCAGCCCGCGCAAGACGCGGATATTTGTGCGCATCGAGCAGATACTCGCCCGTTTCACCGATCGCCTGATCGCCGTCAGCGAAATAACCAAATCGGAACTGATTCAGTTCGATATTGCGCCCGCAAGCAAGATCGCGGTCATTCCCCTAGGACTCGACCTTGGCCCGTTTATGGAGTGCGAGCAGCACCGAGGCGAACTGAAGGCAGAATTGAGACTGCCGCCGGACACCATCCTCGTTGGTATCGTCGCGCGGCTGGTGCCGATCAAGGACATCGAGGCTTTTCTTACTGCGATCCAACGCGTAAGGCAAGTCCATGACAAGGTTGAGGTGGCGATCGTGGGCGACGGCGAGCTGCGGAATGCTCTGGAGGCCCAGGCAAAAGCTCTGGAGATCGCAGACAGCGTCCATTTCCTCGGCTTCCGCAAGGATCTGCCGCGAATCTATGCCGACCTCGACCTTGTCGCGCTCTCATCGCTAAACGAGGGCTTGCCCGTGAGTATAATCGAAGCGATGGCCTCGGGCTGCACCGTTGTATCCACGGCCGTGGGGGGAGTGCCGAACCTAATCGCAGAGGGCGAGACTGGATTTCTAGCGCCGCCGGGCGATCCGGCTGCGCTGGCGGACGCGCTGCTGAGAGCGATCGAGGCAAAGGTCCGATGGCAGCAGATCGGCAGGCGCGCCCGGCAGCAGGCGGCATCGCGCTACGATGTCGCGCGCCTGGTATCTGACATGGAGGCTCTCTACGCCGGGCGGGACAGCCAGTGAAAGGAATGGGCTAAATGGGCGGGGTTCTCGTAACCGGAGCCGCGGGATTTATCGGGTACCACGTTTGCCGCTCACTCCTGGAGGCGGGCGAAACCGTTATCGGGCTGGACAACCTGAACGAATACTACGAAGTCAGCCTGAAACACGCGCGGCTCGAACAGCTCGCGCCGTTTCCGGCATTTCAGTTTGTGAAGCTCGATATTTGCGATCAGGCCGGTATTGCGCAGCTCTTTGCCGAGCATAAGCCCGACCGCGTGGTGCATCTTGCTGCCCAAGCAGGCGTGCGGTATTCGCTGGACAACCCCGCCGTGTACGTCAATAGTAACATAGTCGGGTTCTTAAACATCTTGGAGGGCTGCCGCCACAATAAGGTCCGGCACCTGGTCTATGCCTCCTCCAGCTCGGTGTACGGCGCGAACACGCAGATGCCGTTTTCAGTACACCAGAATGTGGACCATCCCGTAAGCCTCTACGCGGCCAGCAAGAAGGCGAACGAATTGATGGCACACTCCTATAGCCACCTCTACCATCTGCCGACGACCGGTCTGCGATTCTTCTCGGTTTACGGTCCCTGGGGCAGGCCGGATATGGCGATATTCGTCTTTACGCGCGCAATACTCGCGGGACGCCCTATCGACGTCTTTAATAATGGCCATATGCGTCGCGACTTCACCTACGTCGAGGATATCGTTCAGGGAGTCGTTCGCGTGCTTGCCCGGACGCCCCTTCCCGACCCGAACTGGTCCAGCGACTGTCCCGACCCCGGCTCCAGCAACGCGCCCTACAGGATCTACAACATCGGCAACAACCAGTCCGTGGGGCTGATCGAGTTCATTGGAGTGCTGGAGCGCAGACTGGGCAGGAAGGCAGTGATGAATCTTCTTCCGCTGCAGCCGGGCGACGTTCCCGCCACTTATGCGGATGTGGACGATCTGATAGCCGACACCGGATTCCAGCCGTCAACGCCTATCGACGTTGGGATTGCGCGATTTGTCGAATGGTACAAGAATTACTACAAAGTGTAGCAACCTTGAACGCTCGTCGATAAATTTTCAATGTATCCTGTTACCCTTAATTTGTCAGGTAAGCAGGTACAATATGGCGTCGTCGGCGTTTCAATGACCGAACAGCTACGATTCTAAGGACAAATAATGAACGTATTGATCACGGGCGGGGCCGGATTCATCGGATCGCACCTCGCGGAGAAGCTTCTTAGCCAGGGCGATGAAGTGTGGGCGATCGACGACCTCTCTACGGGAAGTCTCGCCAACATCGAGCACCTTCGGTCGCATCCGCACTTCCACCTCGTAATCGACACCTGCCTCAACGAAGCCGTTATGAACGAGCTTGTGAACCGAGTTGACCATATCTACCATCTGGCGGCGGTCGTCGGTGTCAAGCTCGTGGTTGACAGCCCGGTCCGGACTCTGGAAACCAACCTCAAGACGAGCGAGATCGTATTTACCCTTGCCCATCGATTCGGCAAGAAAGTACTGCTTGCATCTACCTCCGAAGTCTACGGCCGCCATTTCCAGAACAAGCCCCTGAAAGAGACCGACGACCGCATCTACGGCCCGACAACGGTCGGACGCTGGAGCTACGCCGGCGCGAAGGCGATTGATGAGTTCATGGCTTTAGCCTATCATCGCGAGCGGGGCCTAGACGTTGTCATCGTTCGCTTCTTCAATACCGTAGGGCCACGCCAGACCGGACAGTACGGGATGGTGATCCCTCGCTTCGTCCAGTCCGCTCTGCAGGGAAACGCGATCTCGGTGTACGGAGATGGGAAGCAGTCCCGTTCTTTCACTTACGTAGGCGATGCGGTCACGGCGATCACGGGCCTGATGCGGCATGCTCCCGCCGTTGGCGAGGTCTACAACGTCGGTAATGGCGAGGAGATCACGATCATGGAGCTCGCGGTGAAGGTCAAGGCAATGACCGGCTCGCGCTCCGCGATTCGATGCGTTCCCTACGACGTCGCGTACGGTAAGGGTTTTGAGGACATGGAGTTCCGCACTCCGGACATAACCAAAATCCACGATGCGATCGGGTATCGGCCCACCGTCAACCTGGACAATATTCTGCGCCGCGTCATCTGTCATTTCGAGGAGATTCAGTCGCTGGCCGTCGTCGCCGAGCCGATCCATTCGGAATTACCGGTCGGCGGGCTGCGGACGGCCTACTAGAATGGCCGCCCCCGTTCTGCTCTGCGGATGGCTCTTCGCGGGGGTTTTCGCGCTCTCTCTCGTACTGACGCGCGGCATGATAACTATTGCTCACGCCAGAGGCTGGGTCGTCAAGCCGAAAGCGGACCGCTGGAGTCAAACTCCTACCGCCCTCTACGGCGGCGTGGCGATCGTCTCTGCATTTGCTGTCGGCGCGATAGTTGCTATGTTCTGCCTCGGATCTTGGCAGAGTTTCGACCTCATCGGGCTATTGATCGGCGCGGCGATCCTCTTCGCGGTGGGCGTCTGGGACGATGCTCACCCGCTCAATCCTAACGTCAAAATGGTCGGCCAGTTGATGGCGATCATGCCCTTTCTGGTTGGCGGGGGCCTATCGTTTACGTCCACGACCTTCGTGCTTTCGATCCCGCTGGTTCTATTTTGGATGCTGGCCCTCGCAAACGCGTTCAACCTCCTTGACAATATGGACGGTCTCTGCGCAGGTACCGCTGCCATCGCGGGTATCGGCATCGGCGCCTATTCACTCCTCCACGGCATACTGCTGCCGGGCGTGCTTGCGTTCCTAATGACCGCGTCCTGTCTGGGATTTCTGGTTTACAACTTCCGTCCCCGAAGCCCCGCGCGCATATTCATGGGAGATTGCGGGAGCATGGTGCTGGGGTACGTACTCTCCGGCCTGGCAGTCGTGGCGTTCTGCCCGGCAAAACCGATCCCGCTCGATCTTCGCGCCGCGCAGTGCGTCCTGCCGTTGCTCATCATGGGGATTCCGTTGTTTGATACGACCCTGGTGACGATCATTCGCAAGCGCGAGGGGCGAGCCATTTCGCAAGGTGGACGCGACCACAGCTCCCATCGGCTCGTATATTCCGGGCTGTCTGATAAGCGGGCCGTGCTGTTGCTCTTCGCTATCAGCGCGCTCGGCGGAGGTATTGCCGTGCTGCTCGGGCAGTTTCGCAGCTCTGCCCTGGTATTCGGCGCCGTCGGGGCAGAGGTGGCGCTTCTGGCGTGGTTCGGTGTCTATCTGAACCGGTTCCGAGAACCCAAGCGTTCTACTTTGCGGCCGATGGCCCGCATCGGAGATGCCGAGAACGGCCATCACGAATTGGTCGAAACGGCGTCTCACGAGGAACGGAATTAGCGACCGGAAAGGATCTCTTCCGAATGCCCATCTTCAAACCCGAGGATGAGGCGTGACGCCATTCCCACGAATAGCCCCACATCCACGACGCCGGTGGTCTGCTTGATCTCTCGCTCCAGGGCAACCGGGTCCTCGATTGTTCCGAACTGCATGTCCAGGATATAGAGCCCATCGTCGGTGATAAACGGCCCGCCGCCGGGGGCTTTGCTCTCCCGCAGCTTCATCTCGACTCCGTATCGCTCCAGGCGCGCCGCTGTCGAAGCCCATCCGAAGGGTACGATGGCAACCGGCAGTGGGAAAGCTCCCAATGTCTGCTTGAATTTGGTACTGTCGCAGACAACGACAAACTGCCGCGCGGCGGCCGCAACCAGTTTCTCCCTTAGCAGCGCCCCCCCGCCCCCTTTGATCAGCGCCAGGTTCTTGTCTGCCTCATCCGCTCCGTCCACAGCGAGATCCAGTACGGGCGCCTCGACGAGATCGACGATCGGGATTCCCAAATGGACGGCCTGCACCCTTGACCGCTCCGATGTCGGAACTCCGCTCACTTTCCAGCCCAGTTCGCGGACCTTCGCCCCCAACCCGTCGATAAAATGGACGGCAGTGCTGCCCGTTCCCAGGCCAAGCGTCATACCGTCCTCAACCAGTTCCAGCGCTTTGCGCGCGGCTACCTGCTTTGGGTCCACAAGTGTCTCCGAGGGCAGTCGGCAATAGGCAATAGGCAATCGTGAAATGCACACCAGCCGCATTCTTCCGGATTTCACGATTGCCTACTGCCTACTGCCGATTGCCCAATTTCTAATGCCCGCCCGCCTCTACCGGCAGGTCGCGCAATTCCGTTTCGATGATATCCGCGGAGGTCGTGGGAGCGGGCAGCGCCTTTTGTTTGCCGCGACGGCGCTTCACCGTGTCCGCGAGCGCCTTTATCTTCTCCTTGGAACTCTCCAAAGCCTCCTGATACCAGCGCTGCAATTGTGCCTTGCTGATATTCTCTCCGGTCTCGTAATAGATCATGGCGGATTTGCCGACCGTTACGGTGCCCGCGTAGGCGATGCCTGCCCTTGCCACAAACCCTACGACCGGCACCGCGCCCACCAATTCGCGCGCAATGGCACGCCACCCGAACGCGTTGATCAGCAGCGGGGCAAGCTCCTTGATACGGGCTTTGAAGTTGATGTCGAGTCCGTAGGCGGCGGCAAGGCGCAGTGTCATCATGATCTGGTTCTTGGTCAGCATCAGCGTGTCGCTCAGGCCGTTCACCGGCAATAGAACACCCAGTACCGGGAAAGCCGAGGTGATGCCCGTGACCAATGCGAACTGCGCGTTGGCCGTAGCCGTGAGCACGATGATGTTGTTGGCGACTCTGCGACGGAATGCCGGAAAATTGCGTGCCAGCGCCAGCGCAATGTCAGTACGGTCGTCAAGGATTCGGTCCAGCGTAGATTCCCATCCGCCCAGTTCGTTTATTGAGTAGATGCGGGATCCTTCCGGCGCCTCCTTGCGACCGCGGCCAACGTCGATCACCAGGTCAAACAAATTGGCTGCCTGTGGGAATCCATCTTCACTAGACGTGGAATCGAACTCCTGGAGGAAGGAGGGCTCCGGGAGCGAATTGCCGATCTGTTCCGAGTGCGCCGGCGCGGCAAAGAGCGCCACGCGCGCATCGGCACGCAGATCCGTCGTCCCTACGAGAGCCAGGCTTATCGGCCGGGAGGCCTCGCGAACGATATCATTAACGGATATTCCCTTGATTGTATTCCAGAAGTCCTGAGCGCTTCCTCGCGGCTTTAAGTCTGCCATTGATACCCACCCCTCCGCCGATCGATCGGCACGCGGACGCACAGATATTGCAGCCCTGCTAGCATAGACGCAAACCGCAGTGGTCGAGGTTCCACGGGTTGGGACGTCTGGACTGGGCAGTTGGCAATCGGCAGTCGGCAATGGTGGAAAGCAAGAACCGAACACTACTTGCCGTATTCTGTATCCCCGACTGCCGATTGCCCATTGCCGACTACCCGCCCTTGCTCGATTGCCCACTTTTCTTCCCGCCGGTATTGCATTCCTTCACGCGAATGGAGTAAAATTCAAACTGGTTAGCACTAGGAGCCTGAGAGTGCTAATAATTTGCCGAAGCGCAATCCGCTGCGACAAATCCAGATTTTACGCAAGACACATCGAGGAGGTTGTGCTTATGCCCACATTGAAACCACTGAACGACCGTATTGTCGTTAAGACCGTCACCCCGGAGTCCGTGACTTCAGGCGGCATTTTGCTGCCGGATTCCGCACAAGAGAAGCCGCAGGAGGCCGAAGTGATTGCGGTAGGACCAGGCAAAACGCTGGACAATGGTAAAGTTGCCGTGATGGAACTCAAGCCCGGCGACCGCGTGATTTACGGCAAGTATGGCGGAACTGAAATTAAGGTTGGCGCCGAGGAATACGTGATCCTCCGCCAGGACGACGTGCTGGCGATCAAGGAGTAGGCGTTTATGGCAGCAAAGATCATGCTTTTTGACGAGGACGCACGGCGCGCGCTGGAACGTGGCGTAAACACGCTGGCCAACGCCGTCAAAGTCACACTTGGGCCGCGAGGCCGCAATGTCGTGCTGGAAAAAAAGTACGGCAGCCCCAGTATTATTAACGACGGCGTGACCATCGCTAAAGAGATCGAAGTCGAAGATCCCTTTGAGAACATGGGCGCGCAGCTCGTTCGCGAAGTCGCCAGCAAGACCAACGACATCGCGGGCGACGGAACCACGACCGCGACCGTTCTGGCGCAGGCGATGGTGAAAGAGGGCCTAAAGTCCGTATCCGCGGGCGCTAAGCCGCTCATGGTCAAAAAGGGCATTGACAAGGCCGTGGCCGCTCTAGTGGCGGAGATCAAAGCCCAGTCAACCAAGGTTGAAGGCAAGGCAGCGATTACCCAGGTCGCCTCCATCTCCGCCAACGACGCGGAGATCGGCGAGCTGCTGGCGGAAGCCATGGAGCGCGTCACCGCCGAGGGCGTCATCACGGTCGAGGAGAGCAAGGGCATCAGCACTCAGCTCGAAGTGGTCGAGGGAATGCAGTTCGACAAGGGTTACATCTCCCCCTATTTCGTAACGGACCCCGAGCGGATGGAAGCGGTACTTGAGGAGCCTTATATACTTCTCTATGAGAAGAAGATAAGCGCCGTTGCCGATCTAGTTCCAATAATGGAGAAGATCGCCCGGAACGGCCGCCCGATCCTGCTTATCGCCGAAGACGTGGACGGCGAAGCGCTGGCGACCCTCGTTGTCAACAAGATTCGCGGCAACATCAATAGCTGCGCGGTCAAGGCTCCCGGCTTCGGCGATCGCCGCAAGGCGATGCTTGAGGATCTCGCCATCCTCACAGGCGGGCGATTCGTCACCGAAGACCTCGGCATCAAGCTCGAAAACGTGGACGTCCCGGACCTCGGCGGCGCCAAACGCGTCGTGATCACCAAGGACAACACGACGATCGTCGACGGCTACGGAGACAAGGCCGCGATCGAAGGACGTGTTGCGCTCCTGAAAAAGCAGATCACGGATACTGAGAGTGAGTACGATAAAGAGAAGCTCCAGGAGCGGCTCGCCAAGCTTGCGGGCGGCGTTGCCGTGGTGCAGGTGGGCGCGGCGACCGAGACCGAGTTGAAGGAGAAGAAGGCCCGGATCGAGGACGCAATGCACGCTACTCGCGCCGCAGTGGAAGAGGGAATTGTCCCGGGCGGCGGCGTCGCGCTGCTGAACGCCGGCTCCGCGCTCAATGCACTGGAGCTGACCGGTGACGAGCTCATCGGCCTTAACATCGTCAAGCGCGCGATCGAAGAGCCGCTCCGCATGATCGCCCAAAACGCGGGCATGGAGGGCAGCATCGTCATCAACGAGGTGAACACGCTGGGCAAGGGCCACGGCTTCAATGCCGCGACCGGCGAGTACGGCGACCTCGTAGCGATGGGCGTCGTTGACCCCGCCAAGGTGGTACGCAGCGCACTGCAAAACGCCGCTTCGATTGCGGGCCTGATCCTCACTACCGAGGTTCTCATCTCGGAAAAGAAGGAAGCCGCACCTGCCGGCGGCGGCGACCACTAACCTAACCCCCCGCCCCCCTTCCCTGATACGCTTCGCTTCGCTCGCAGGGAAGGGGGAGGAACTGCCTTGCCCTTCCTGACTCGTGAGGGGTTAGCAGTGGATTGTGTTAGCTCGTTCCGTCTCAGAGCGTTTAGAAAAAGTCTCTAACTTCACAAGACCGTGACGGAGCAAAACTGGTTCTCGCCGGGTGCAAAGACCGCTTTCCTCGCCTCAAACTCATTTAGGCGGATAGCGGGTACGCCGGCAAGCTCCTCGACTGGGTCAAGGAACAGAGTGATTGGGCGCTTGAGATCGTCAAACGCTCAGATGACATGAAAGGCTTCGTTGTTCTGCCTCGCCGCTGGGTGGTAGAACGCACGTTTGCCTGGTTAGGGCGTTGCCGTCGGCTATCCAAGGACTACGAGTTGCATCCGAAAACCAGCGTCGCCTTCATTCATCTGGCGATGACGCATCTCATGCTAAGGCGTTTAGCAACCTAAGACTTTTTCAATACGCTCTCAGAGAAACGAGATCGCGTTATTCGGCGACCAGGCACCCGTAGATTCTTCACATTAAAATCACACAACGGGCTGGCTATCGAGCCCGCCCCGCGATCTCAACCAACACGGCATCCAACTCCTGAAGCACACGGTCGTTCGTGAATCGTAGGATTTCCAGGCCACGCGCCGCAATGGTATCGTCGCGAACCCGATCGTACTCCTTCTGCACCTCATGAACGCCGCCATCCACCTCCACGACCAGACCGGAAGCGTGACAGTAAAAGTCCGCGATGAATCCGTCAATGACCTGCTGTCGGCGAAAGTGCATCCCCGCGCATTGATTTCGGCGCAATCGCTCCCATAACACGGCTTCTGCACTTGTCATCTCTCGCCGAAAAGTTTTCGCCAAATCGCGTTTTAGCGGCGACTTCGGTCCAATCACGATGTTACGCTTGTCCATTCGTGCATCCTCCACAAAGGGCTCTGGGTACCTACCCCCAACCCCCTCCCGAAACGGGAAGGGGCAAATGCGGCTTCCCCACCACTCATAAACGAAAACACGGCCCTTTCGGGAGGCGGGAAGGGACTTCCTTGCTCCCAACTACGATAGCGAGAATGGCATTTTCGCTCCCCCTTCCCTGCGAGCGAAGCGAGCGCATTAGGGAAGGGGGCCGGGGGGTTAGGTCAGTACTTCACTACCTCATCCGGCCGCGTTAGGCGGTAGTGCTTCTCCCAGACCTTGCAGCGCTCCACCAGGACGTAGATCGTGTTTAGGGCGCAAGTCATAAAACCGTGGATGCCGTCGCGGTAGCCCTGGCGTAGAATGTAGTAGGTCAGGAATATCTTGACTAAGGCGACCAGTGTTTTTCCGGACGTGGGAAGACGGAAGTCAGGCGTGAGTACGTTGCGCTGCGCGACATCGCTATCGGTGTAGTGGTTCATCTTGGCGATCCAGCGCGAGACGGACGGGTGCGAAAAGTGCTCGTACTGGAACTGGAGCTTGCCGTACTCGCCTTCCGTTGTCAGCTCCTCATGGAAGCCAAGGCAGGCGTAATTGGCGGTTCCGCGCCGGAATAGTATCTGCCTGTAGCCATATCCGGGGCGTTTGAACCGGGCATCGTAGGCCACGCCATACCGGATCCACTTGCCGAAAAAGTAGACGCGATTGGGAACCCAGAACCCTGAATAACGCAAATCCGGGTTAGCGAGAACGTCGTTCCGAATCTCCTCCGCAAGCTCCGGGGAGACGATCTCGTCACAGTCTATGCGCAGAATCCAGTCGCCTGCCGCCTGCTCGATGCCGTAATTCATGTTCGGGTTGGTCCAGTCTTCCCGTTGAAACAACCGTACGTTTGCGTAGGAGCGCGCCAGATCCACCGTACCATCCGTGGAGAAGCGATCCACTACGATAACTTCGTCGCACCAGGCCAGCGCGTCGAGACAGCGGGCAATCTGATGGGCTTCGTTGAAAACGCAGAGCACCGCAGAGAGGGTTTGGCGCCCCGTGTTAGCGTCCGCCGCGGTCGGTGTGTTCATCGGCGCTTCTCCAGCCGCGCTCGCAGCCACCGTTTGACGCGAACGCCCATGTGGATGAACCGGTTCTTCGCCGCGCCGTAGGCCATCGTTCCACGGTTCGCCGCGCGCGTGACCGGCGTGCCCGTCTTTTTATAGTAGATATCCGAGCTTTGGAACAGCCGCTTCGTCATCGCCTCGCTATCCTGGCGGACGCTGCCCATCCAGTGATGAACCACTTCGGCCGCCGATACGTAGACCACTTTCCAGCCCGCCTTCTTGATCCGCCAGCACCACTCGACCTCTTCGTAGAACATGAAGAAATCCTCGTCGAGCACGCCGACCTTTTCGATCGCCTCTCTTCGCACCATCATGCACGCGCCCGAAACGACGTCAAGCTCACAGTCAGCATCGAAATCGTCACGCATTCGGGACCAGCGTTCGAAAGCCTTTCTGGAAATGAACCGAAGCTCGGAAACGACCAGAAAGTCCTGCAGGGGGTTGGGAAAGCGAGCGCCGTTCGGCTGGAGCGAGCCGTCCGTATTGAGGAGCCTTGGTCCCACGGCTCCGACCTCGGGATGTGCGTCGAGATAACGAACCAGAGTGGTCAATGAGCCTGGGCGGCACTCCGTATCCGGGTTCAGGATCACGCCATGGCGGCTTTGGGATTGCCTGAGCGCCTGGTTGTTGGCGCGTGTGAAGCCGGCATTCCGGTCGTTTGCGATGAGGCGGACCTCCGAAAATTCGACGGCGACCATGTCCGCGCTCTTGTCGGGTGAATTGTTGTCGACTACCCAGGTCTCTGAAGTAATCCCCTCGGTCGCGGACGCGATACTTCGAAGGCATTCACGAAGCATATCGCGCGTATTATAGCTGACGATAACAATGGTAAGATCCAATGGCATTGAGACCTGCGTCACGGATTATCGGGACATCGAAGCAATGAGGTCGGCGTACTTCTGTATGACGAACTTTCGCTTCACCTTGAGCGTGGGCGTCAATTCGCCGCCATCGACGGTGAACGGTTTATCCACGAGTTTGAAGCGCTTGATCTTCTCGTAGTCCGCGAGGTCGGGCGCACAGCGATCGACTTCGGCCTTGAAGAGCTTCTGCACCTCCGGATGCGCCGCGAGAGCCGCATCGTCTGTCGCGGCGATCTCGTTCACTTTCGCCCATGCCTTCAATTTGTCGAAAGCGGGCACGAGGATCGCCATCACAGTCGCCTGCCGGTCCCCAAGAAGCACCGCTTCCCCGATATATGGGCTGTGCTTGAGCAGCGCCTCGATTGGCTGCGGCGCGACCTTCTTGCCGTTCGTGAGAACGATGAGGTCCTTCTTACGGTCGGTGATACGCAAATAGCCGTCGGAAGATAGCTCGCCCACATCGCCGGTATGGAACCACCCGTCGGCGTCGATCGCTTCAGCGGTCGCTTCGGGCTTATTCCAGTAGCCCTTCATCCGGCCGGGCCCGCGCATGAGAATCTCGCCGTCCTCCGCCAGCTTCAACTCGACTTCGGGCAGGAGCGGTCCCACGGTCCCGATCCGCTGTTTTCGCGGCCGATTGACGGTGATAATACTGGTTTCCGAGAGTCCGTAACCTTCCAGCAGCTCGATTCCGATGGCGAGAAAAAAGGTCGCCGCGACGGGGTCCAGTGGCGCGCCGCCGGAAACGCAGTAGCGCAGTTTGCCGCCCGTCACGCGCTCGCGAACTTTCGAGAGCACGATCTTATCAGCCAGCATGTGCTGAATGGCCAGCAATGGACCGACGGCCTTGCCTTCCGACCGGCAGATCGCGGCAGCCTGCCCAACCTTAATTCCCCACTCTATCGGCTTGCGCTGTTTGTCCGGCATCTTGGCAAGGCCGTCCTGGAATTTCTGGTGAATGTTCTCCCAGAGCCTCGGCACGCAGAGCAGCATGTCGGGCCGAACCGTCTGGGTCAGCTCTTCGGAGAACGACGAGAGACCCTGCGAATAGGTGATGCATGCGCCGACACGCAGCGGCAGATAGTGCCCGCCGACGCGCTCCGTGATATGGCTCAGCGGGAGAAACGAGAGGAAATTGTCCTGATCCGTCAGCCGTGCAATCGGCTCGTTCACAACTGCCTCCGGCGTATGGAGCAGGTTGATATGGCTGAGCATCGCGCCCTTCGGATCGCCGGTGGTGCCGGAGGTGTAGATGAAAGTCGCAACATCGTCCGGCCCGATCCCCTTGGCGATGGCATCCAGCTCGGCGACGGCACGGCCCATTTCCCCCCTTTGGCATACGGTTTCGAATGCGAGCGCGCCCTCGCCATCCAACTGCTCCTGCGTGCCCTCCATCGCGATCACGAACTCAAGAGAAGGCGTCTCGGCGCGGAATTCCGCGATCTTGGCCCTCTGCTTCGAGTCGCCGACAACGATGGCGCGCGCGCCCGAGTCGCGCATGTAGTAAGCGACCTGGGCGGCAGGCAAGGTTCCGTATATGGGAACGGTCACCAGTCCGAGCGACTGCGCCGCAAGGTCTGAAATAGCCCACTCTACGCGGTTCTCGTGCGAGATCAGCGCGATACGATCTCCCTTGCGCAGCCCCAACGCATCCAGGCCGCGCCGGAAGCGCTGAATTCGTTCGTCGTATTCGCGATAGGTGTAAGAGGTGTAGTCCGGCTCTTTGCGCCGCTTAAAGCGAACGGCGGGACGATCGCCGTGAAGCCGCACGGTCTCGCGAAACATTGTGTAAAGTGTACGTCGTTCCAAAGTGCCTCACCTCAACTAATTACAATGGCCGTTCACGCGCTCGCTACCGAACAGGCCAATATTGATCCCGCACAGGGCGAGTGCGTCAGAGACTAGTATTGGACGCCCGGAAAAGGATCAATCTCCCTGAATCCTCCAGATCGATCTCAAAACCGGTTCAGAAATGTGTCGAAATTGAGATGTAGTTGGAGGATTTGGGTCTCGGCAATCTACCTTCAACAATATGGAGGCGAATCAGTCCCGACTTTGAAAAGCTAGTGATCAGTTCCCATAGACGCGTCAACATTGGATCGCCTGTTTTACTATCCATTAAGGTTTGGCGTATGGCCCCAGGAATTTATCTCCGTTGAAGTGGATTAAGTGATCGGGTGATTCCGCAACCCATACTTCGGTTTCCCACGAAATCTGGTCTAAATACTCGGTCATCACTCGGCGGCTAAGAAAGGCAGTGACGAGCACCAGGCCAGCCGTTGAAGCCCCGAACCGTTCGAACAATTCCGTCTTCCTCATCGGATCGATTGGCCCATGCGAAGTGACGGCTTCGATTAGTATCAGCCAGTTACGTTCGGTATGATGTATGATGATGTCCGGAATTTTGTCATGCTTTTCAATGGAAACGCCTAGTTTCTTGAGGGCGTGTTCGTCAAAATGCGCCAATTTCGCCCCTGTATCTCCAACATATAGGACTTGTCCACCAGGCGTAAACCGGGGCGCAAACTCCTCGATAATCTGCTTAACAAGCACATTCTGGCCGCCTGGCGTGAGGTACAACTTATGCCCGTCAAAGACAACCTGAATCCTCGCCATTTGGCGTTCTTGTGCATATTTCTGCTGAAGGGTCTCCACCGATGCGAGATATGCGCGGAGGTTGTGTCGCCAATCACCGGCTCCGTATGTGCGCAGCAATTCCAGTGCGCTATCGTCTATCTGGTACACGTTCAACCCGCTATCGGTAGGACGAAATGGATCATCGGGATTCGCCACTATAAGTCCAGCCTCGCGAAACTGGTGGACAGTCTGCCGACGCACTGTTTCGCGGCTATTCGGCGCATATTTCTTTCCATAATTCTGATCCATAAACTCCATCATGGGCGTAATTCCACGCAAGGGGTTTTCGGCTTCGGACCAATTTCGTGACGGTGGTAGATTAAGGAGCGCCAAAAGTGTAAGGGCAGATCTTTCGTTGATTTGTCGCTTTGGAAAACCTAACACTCGTAATATTTCTAAGGCCTCTTCGACACGCCTCTTCACCAAAATTGGGTCGAGTCCGGAATCATCGGGCATCTTGAAAAACTCCTCAGCAATAATCCTGTCGATCGTCTCCTGATCCGGATATGGTCCTGTCACTCTGCTCGCCAATTGGCAGAGTTGGCATCGAGTCGGATAAGTGAGGCTTCTAAGGTCCGTCGCGTTCACTTGAGTATGTCCGTTGAATTGGCGGAAATACTCGTCAACGATTGTTGAATTCAGGTAGATAGACAATCCAATTGCAAGCGATTTGTCCAATCCATGCCCGTGATCATGGTAGAAATTGATGTGATTTTCTATCCCGATCCCACCGTCCGGCAGCACTGCTCCTTCGAGCAGACATGCGACAACCCGCCGAGATTGCTCTTTTGAGGAAAACCTTTTGACAAGGACAAAATTTTCGTTCGGAACCAGTTGTGGCTGAGTGTATGGCGCTACCGAAAGCGCTTGTGGCTTCCCCATTTGTTTCGGCCATACCACGCGCCCTGCTTCGATATTGCCCGGATATATTAATGAGACAGCGTCAGCTTCAATAGTCTCTCGCAGGTAGTCCTTCGCACGGAAATCAACGACGCGACCGGTAGATACCATAAGTCCCATTGAGAGGAGTGTCGCCTCAAACATCGCCATCCGAGAGGCGATGCGTTGACCGTTGATGTCAGGCACGATGCGGATAAATTGCTCCGGGTCGTTTGGATGCACCAGTTCGGAATAACTAAGATCGCGGGCCAATAGGAAATCGTCGTCAGCATTTCCGCTTGATGACACCCTCACTTGCTCAGGGGAGGTTCTCGTTTTGGTTGCACTAACAATTACCGTCTCCTGCAGCACAGAATCGTCCCGAAATGCGTCCGCGCGCGAGTCAAAAACATGAATTCTGTTTATCGCCATTTCACCAAGGAACAACTCCCGAAATGCGCGAAAATAGGTTCCGTTACAAAAGCTCCTTGGAGTGATCGCTACAAGCTCGCCGTTGGGCACGATCATTTTCATTGCCGCTGCGATAAAGCCGGTATACAAGTTGCTTGTTTCGATACCGATCCTGCGAAGGTGAGATCTAGTAAGCGAGTTTGATGAAATCTTCCTATAAGGAGGATTCAATATGGCAGCGCTGCATCCAAGTAGTGTTCGCCCAAAGAGGCCGTCACCAAACGATTCCGCAATCTCGCGAATAAAATCTACCTCTCGAATTTCCGCACTGAAGTTGATTCCAGCGAGATGACAGGCTTCACAACACAGGGAAACTGTCTCGCGCAAATAGGAATGGAAGGAGAACTCAATTTCGTAGGCCACCACATGGATATGTGTAGGGCGAAATTTCCTTGAACATAGCTCCGCTGTCAACGCCGCGAAGAGTGAGCCAATTCCCGCGCCCGCATCCAGAATTGTGACTTCAGGAGCTTCGCATCTGAACATGCCCGCCATCAATCTCGCAACAGGGGCGGGAGTCAGGAACTGCCCCATGTCTCCTCGGTCCGCCGTCTTGAGGTCTTGGCAGGCCACCAGCCGAACTCGATCGATTCGGTCTAAAAGACTATGATCGTCTGTCAGTGTTGCTCCCATTAAAACTCTAGTTCGCCCGACGACACCGGTATTCCTGCCCCTATGGCGATGCTCTACGACTGAGCGGCTCTCGCTCTGAATTGCGCAGCATGGTGGAGGTCTCTTTGCCTGTCTATCTGGTATAATTGTTTCGGCGGAGACGATTATCACCATGCCGCCAGCCATTTTTGTCACGCATAAACTACGGGATTTGCCCGTACCGCAATATAGGGAGAGACACCGCCTTGCTAAAAACGCTTTTCCTCAGTCCGCCCTCCTTCGACGGCTTCGACGGTGGCGCCGGTTCGCGCTATCAAGCGAAACGCGAGATCACTTCGTTCTGGTATCCGACGTGGCTCGCGCAGCCCGCTGCCATGGTCCCCGGCAGCCGCATGATCGACGCGCCTCCGCACGGCCAAGACGTCGATTACGTGCTCCGCATTGCAAAGGA
>JAYTEU010000341.1:0-1735 GCA_043734985.1 Chthonomonadaceae bacterium | reverse complement strand
TCGCCGGCGTTGAGCACAACGATGTCGCCCGGTACGATCTCCTCGACGGCGACTTCTTCCGCCTTTCCATCTCGCAGGATCGTCGCCTTGATCTTGATAATCGCGAGCAGCTTTTCAACTGCGTCCGCCGCCCCGCGCTCCTGCCAGAATCCCAGCAAACCGCTGACCAGAACGATCGCGAGAATGATGCCGGCGTTGGTGTAATCGTTCAGAAAATAGGAGAGGGCGACGGCTGCGAAGAGAATGAGAATGATGGGGCTTTTGAACTGAGCCAAAAGGAGAAACAACCAATTTGCGCCGCGTCCTCGGCGGCGCGAATGAACCGCGCCGCTCTTGAGCCGGCGCCGGGCTTCTTCGCCGGTAAGCCCCTGGGGAGTACAGTGAAGGCTGGATAGTAGTTCCTCTGAGGAAAGACTCCAGAATGGTTTCGAATCTCCTGCTCTTATCATGTCTGCTGGCCTTCCAATGGCGGCGGTCCGAGCGAAGAGCATCAGTAAATATCGACGATTGCAAACTGGCTTGCGGCAAGCGGAAAATCCTCGCCTTTCGCGCCACCTTCGTAACATTGCCGGACCATTTTTCGTGATGGCGTCTGACGATTTCCGCGCGGCTGGTAAGAAGAGATTTGCTTATGCGCCGGTCGTCACGACCTGCCGCCGCGTGCCGCCTGCCCGAAATAGGATTGCGGCAGGCAGCTCCTCCGGAGCTTTACCTGGTCGGCTCAAGCGCAGATCGAGCCTGGGCGGGCCGGCGCCGCGGTGCTGGTAGTAGAGCCGGAAAGGATGTGCCCCTTTCCGCAGGCGAATACTACCCGAAATCTCCCCCACGGTGGAAAACGTGCGGTCGTAATCCGCCACGACCGCCTCATGTATTCGAAGTAGCGCGCCGGTGTCTGCCCTCAAATGGAAGAGGTATTCCCCGTCTTCGGGAGCCTCGATAAGTCCCGACATCAGCATCCCAAATGCATGTGAGCGCGGAGCGTGAGACAGGTCTATTCGTGCCTGAACGCCGCGCGATCCCGGTGTCATATCGTCGAGCTTTGCTACCCACGGCACATCGATATCGTACGCGCGCCACTCCACGCCGGGCTTCATCGCCATCGCGCCAATCGCGGGGACAAATTCGGCGTCGTACGGGCGAGGCGCGCTCTCATCGGGTCGGCGAATGCGCAGGACCGTGTCGTGCATCTCGTTTTGCAGCGCGGCGCATTCGGCAGATGCGCCGAGGTCATTCTTCTGCTGAGGATCGGTGGCAATGTTGTAAATCTCGAACGGGTCCGCATGGCTCGCCACGTTGTAGCGCACGCCGATCTTATTGCCGATACGAAGGGCCTGCATCTGCTGCCGCACTCGCCCCCGATGCGCGGCGTTAAAGTCGCTGTATGCGGGAGTTTTGCCCTTGACGAAATACTCGACATAGACGCGAGAGGGCTTCTGCACTCCCTTGCCGCGCAGGGTAGGCACGAGCGAAACGCCATCCGTGCGAGCAGGCGCGGGGATACCGGCAAATTCCGCGAACGTGGGCATCCAGTCGTGGGACTGACTCGGGACGTCGCTCACGCGCCCGGGTGGAATGACCCCGTTCCACTGAGCCAGCGCCCCGACGCGGATGCCGCCCTCCCAGCAGTCGCGCTTTATGCCGTCGAACGGCCCGAAAGAGTTGAAGAAGTCCGCTTCGTAGGGCTCCTTTAGGTAGGACTCCTGGCTTGGTCCGTTGTCGGACGTGAATACAACCA
>JAYTEU010000340.1:0-3440 GCA_043734985.1 Chthonomonadaceae bacterium | reverse complement strand
TTTCCCCCGGGTGTTAGAACGCAATTCGTGCGCGTCTGGAACGACTCCGAACGGCAGCGCGGCTTCGAGTCCGATGTTCCCTACGGGTATAGGGTGACGAACTACACGCTTCCGCTGGAAAAACAGGCGCCGGATCTGTCTCCGTTCGGCGCGGCTGAGCTTGCGGTCGAGGCGATGCCGGATCGCGCGGTAAAGGCCGCAGATAAGGAGTGGCAGGCCGGGCCGGACCGCGAACCGATCGCACTCCGAAAGTCGGCGGCCGGATCCTCGGAAGCGGGCGCGAATGTCGTGATCGCCATCGATTTCGGCACGCGCAATACGGGTGTTCGCGTCCGCTGGAGGCACGAGATCGTACTGGGCAAGCCGAAGGGGACGGTGGATATTATCGGTGACCGTAGGGGAAGCGCGCGCTTCCCGACGGAGATGGCGCTCCATCGGACCGGCCGCACGTTCCGCTGGGGGTCGGACGTGCCGAAGGGCGAGCTGCCCGCCGACGAGATCCGCATTTCCAACCTGAAGACCTTCCTGCGCGTCGATGCGGAGCCGTATCTAAGGGAGAACCCGCACTGGACGAATGCCTATCTGCTGGAGCGCTATTTCGAGCAGATATTTGTCAGCATCGACGACTATTTCAAGGCGGCGGACCCCTCCCTATCACGGAACAATCTCGACGTGCGCTACGTCGTCTGCCGCCCGGTCCTCGACAATAATGAGGGCGACGCGCAGGGCAAGCGCTACGAGCAGGCTTTGAAGACGGCGCTTGGCCGGTGCGGCATCGCGGAGGACCGGATAACGTTCGTTCTTGAACCGGTTGCCGCCGCCTATGGCATCGCCAGGCGTCGCTCCAGTGAACTGCTCGCGCTCAATGAGTCCGCGCCGATCGCGGTCGTGGACGCGGGCGGCGGCACGACGGACATAGCGGTGGCGCGCATCAGCCTGCGGGACGGGCGCGTGACGCTCGACCTGCGCGATACCTATGCCGTCCACCTCGATCCGGAGAATCCGGCCCTGGCTGCAGTGCAGCACTTCGGCGCAAAAGACCGTATCGAATTCGGTGGCGACGTGCTGGACTTCGCTCTGACGTATCGCCTGCTGACAGACGCCGCGCCGCTGCTGGAGACCGAAGGGCGGCCCGTGCCCCCGAAGCTGGAGGTTTCAGCCGCTCCGCTTTCGCCGCAGGAAAAGCTGCGAAGCGAGTCGGAACTCGTACTCTCCTGCCGGACGATGAAAGAGGCTTTCGCCTACGTGTCCACCCACCACCTCGCGCGCGCCGCCAACCAGCCCGTTCGCGAGCACGAGCACTTCATGTTCGCCAATCGGCCCGAGTACGAGGGCATCTATCTCGAGCAGTCGCTCTTCGGCGCGCACGTTATCGCCCCGATCCTGCTCGTTCCCTTGCAGGAGCAGAGGGAGCGCATGGAGCAGCAGGGGCTCGAAGCGGAGGGGATTCGCCCGAGCCAGATCAAGCATGTCTTCTACGTCGGCGGCACGAACATCGAATTCTACCTGCGGCAGCAGTTTCAGGAGTTGTTTCCCAACTCCCCGCGCCTGCAGGCCGAGACGCGTGAAGGGATAGAGGACCGCATTGCCGAACGGTTGAACGCGGTAGTCGAGGGAGCGGTCTGGTGCGATGAGGCGCTGTTCGCCTCCTCCGCGCTTGACCTCGCGGTGCGAGTGGACAACCTGGAGAAGGTAGTACTCCGCAAGGGCGACCCGCTCCCGCCAGAGTCCGCCGCGCAGATGATGCCGTTCCAGGTTCATCTCGAACCGCTCCAGGAGCTGGACGCCGTGATGACGGCCGTATCGGAGGATGGCGCTGAGCCGGTAATCGTCGCGCGCGGATTCTATCGCAACACTTCGGACGTCACGCAGGACGGAACGCTTCAAGTGCGCGTTAGCCGCGAAAAGGGCGTGGCCGCGGTGCTCGTGATCAACGGCAGGCAGTACGAACAATGGCGCTTCGCCCTGGCGGAAGGCACGCAATGATCGACATTAAGCGCTGCAATCGCAAATACACTGCCAACGAACCTCCCAAATGCGGCCTGGCCGGAGGTTGAAAACCCCCGCACCCAGGGGGTATCCGAAAAGGCAACCGTCGAGTACCTCCTGGGTGAGCCGGGGAATGCCGCCTCCGTTGCGGGGCGTGCATCGAGCTGAATACGTCCGCAGGACGTTTGTTTTTGGCTGCCGGGTGTTTTCAACACCCGGCCGAACTGGACCGAACTGCGCCGAAATACGACCTGGCAGAGGGGCTGTGCAATGCATCACGATGAACCTGACGAGCAAACGCTACGCTCGTTAGGGGCCAAAGGCTGGACCGGAACCGCAGAATCCGAAGGCGCCGCACCAATTATTCCCGACGCCGCTCAAACGGAGGAGGATAGTAGTGATCCTGCGCCTTCCGCCCAGCAGGGGATTACCGTCGCCCAGACGTTTGCCCGGCTGCTCAAGTTCGAAGAGATCGTTCGTAATCTGATACCCTCTCAGAAACAGCGTTCCGACAGGATCGAGCAGCGCATCGATGGGCTGGAGGAGGCTTTGCAAAGTCAGATCGCCGACCTGGAAACGGGCTATAAGAGCGCGGCTACTTCGACGGAAACGCGGCTGACGGACCAGGTTGCGGTAGTGCAAAGTGCTATCGAGAGCGCGGAAGCGGCCCGTGCCGTGGCAGAAAAGCGAGCGGAGGTGGCGGCGGCTCGGGCGGCGGACGCCCTCGCGCGCCACGATGCCTATCGCCAGGCGTGGCAGGCTGCGCCCCTGGGCCTGCGGCTGAACTTCGTCCGAGACCTGCTTCCGGAAGCGCACGCCTCCCGAAACGTGCTCAAAGAGGCAGCGGCGCTGGAAGATTTGCGGCGGCGCGGGCAGGACCTGGAAACCTGGCTTGCAAACTATCCGTCTCTATTTGCAGACGCAATGCAGTCGCTCGATCCCGGCGCAGCTCCGGAATCCAGGGCGGACGACGTGGAAGGCTTGAATCCCGTGGAGTTCCTGGCCGCGCAGACGGTGGAGGATGCGCGCGCGGCGCTCGAAACGACCCTCCAGGCGCTGGGGGTGGCCTGGATCGCGCCCTCGCCCGGCGATGCTGTGCTTTCTGAGCACGAAGTGATCGGCGAAGAGCCTTCTCCTTATGGCGACGGCCGTGTTGCCAGGATGCGGCGGCGAGGTTTTCGCGTACGGGGTCGCCTCGCCATTCCCGCGCAGGTTACACGTACCGTCGATATTTCAGCGCCCGCGAGCGGCTCACGGCAGGCGGTAGACCGTTCGCCGGTTGACGCTGCAGCCGAAAAGACCGCGTCTGGATCAGCGTCCAGCGAGCCGGCCTGGTGGCTGACGGCAGAGCCTGCCCAGAGCGATCCATCGCCGGGAGTGGAGGCCGCGCCGCAATCGTCGTCTGATGTAGAGGGCGTATCGCGCGGGATATCATCCGACACTCAGACCGC
>JAYTEU010000339.1:0-11600 GCA_043734985.1 Chthonomonadaceae bacterium | reverse complement strand
TTCGATTCTACACGGAAGGATTGGGCTTTAAGCGTAAGTATGGCTGGGGAGCGGACGGACGCGCAGCAGGCGAAAAAGACAGTCGCGCCGCCCTTCTCGACACTGGCGACGGCAACTACCTTGAGCTGTTCGGCGGGGGCACGAGGCCGTACGGAAGCGCTCCTCCCGAGGAGGTCCTGCTCCATTTCGCGATCAGGACGATGGACACGGATGCCGCCACCGAACGCGCAAGGCAGGCAGGAGCCACCGTTACTCAGGAGCCAAAATCTGTCGTTCCAAACCACGCGGAAGAGCCCGTTCAGACGTTCCGTATCTCATTCGTTCGTGGCCTCGATGGAGAGCTGATCGAGTTCTTTCAAAACGAAAACCTTTAGGCGGTCCTCAGTTAGTTGCTCCCATTACTTGCGGACGACTTGTCTAGCTGTTATAATTAGTTTGACTTTTCGCCCAAGTAATCCGTGTCTCTCTTGATGGAGACTGCCGGCCAATCGCGTTTGAAGTCCCCGCATCTCGCTGTGTGGCGCCTCGTTCACCTGTCTAATTTACGATGTGTAGCCGATACTTCTATCGTGCGCATTTCCGTGACCCAGGAGGTTCCATATGCCCGGATTCACCGAGGATACGACGACCGTTTCCCGAAGACCTGAGTTCGCAGCGCAGATCGTCGCCGAGCTTTTCATTCTAATGTCGCGAATTCTTGCGCTGCTGGTGCTTGCGATCTACCTGCCCGCCCTGCTCGCCGCGTCTCTGCTGGTGCTCTTCACCTCGGCGGGACCTGCCTTTGTCTCGAAGGCATATCGCCGCAAAAACGGAAGTGTCGTCTACCTCTATGAATTTCGTACCGAGTGCTGGACTACCTATCGGGAAACGCCCGTCGGATCGCTTCTAAGGAATGCCGACATTGCGCGACTGCCCCGCTTGGCGAATGTACTGATGGGCCAGCTCGGCGCGGGTGAGCGCGTGGAACGCGTGACCGCCTGATTCTGGGTTAGAATTTCCTTGACTCCTGGATTTACATTAAGCGTCAACTCGATCGACAAGTGCGCGGATTTCAGCGATCTCTATAGCTGGCTTTAGCTCCAACATTAGCAAACTACGAATCCGAAATAGCGCCTAGCGACATTGTCGCCGGGCGCTCATTATTTGCGTGCCATGGCGATTACGCGCACAGGGCGCGTTGGCTTTGCACACTGTAGCAAATATGCCGAAGTACGCCTTTTGCACTTCTTCTGGGGTAGACTTAGCCATGTAAATTGCGATGGCACGAATGGATCGGCCCGCAAGGAAGCCTTCGGCGGCGTATCGATGGCGACGAGAGGACGAGAAATGAAGATCGGAATATTAACGGGCGGCGGAGATTGCCCGGGCTTGAATCCGACGATTCGCGGATTTGTCATGAAGGGGCTGGACTACGGGTTTGAGATTTATGGCGTGCTCCAGGGCTGGAAGGGACTCGTTCAAGGTCTCGTCGAGGAAAAGCCGATGGACGTGGCGCGCGTCGAGGAGTTGATTTACCAGGGTGGCACAACGCTGCGTTCGTCCCGCACGAACCCATTCAAAGACGCGGAGCAGCTTGCAGCCGTAAAGTGCAACATTCAGAAGTTCGGTTTTGAGGCGATCGTCGCGCTTGGCGGCGAGGACACCCTGGGCGTAGCGAGCAAACTCTGGAAACAGGGAATCCCAACGGTCGGCATCCCCAAGACCATGGACAACGACCTCAGCGAGACGGACTACACCTTTGGATTCGATACCTCTGTCGGCGTAAACGTCGAGGCGCTGGACAGGATTCGCGATACGGCGCGTTCACACGGCCGCGTCATGGTGCTGGAAGTAATGGGCCGCCACGCGGGCTGGGTTGCCTTCCACACCGGTATTGCCGGAGGCGCAGACTGGATTCTGCTGCCGGAGATCGAAGCCAACTACTCCGAAATGTGCGAGCACCTCAAAGCGGCGTATGCCCGCAAAGGCTACGCACTCGTGGTGGCCTCCGAAGGCACTGAACTGCCTCGGGCCGTGGAGACGGAGCAGCAGTTGGACGCGTTCGGTCACGTGCTGCTCGGCGAGCGCCGGGTTGGTGAAACGGTCGCCGATGAGATCGAAAAGCGCACCGGCTTCGAGACGCGTTCTGCGGTCACGGGCCACATTCAGCGCGGCGGACCGCCCAGCGCCTTCGACCGCGTTCTGGCATCGCGGCTTGGGATTCGCGCCGCCCAGTGCGTGTATGAGAAGGACTATGGCAAGATGGTTGCGCTGCGCGGCACCGACATTGTCACCGTCGATATGGAGAAGGCGGTCGGTACCTTGCGCACTGTTCCGACCGAACTGTATCAGTCAGTGGTCGCACTGTTTAACAAATAGCTCCAACATCGGATGAATCTTCCAATCGACTAAATCAGCCGAGCGCACCGAAACAGTTGCGCTCGGCTGATTAAGTCGTTTTGCAATCAAGACATCCGCGCCGATATAGAATTTGATCGTCTGTATCCTTAGCAATTGCCCAACACTGTGATGGCTAGAAAATAGCGACGCAGCCTGATCCATGGTTCGAGCTCATCGCTCCGGTTGAACTATTAGAAAATCAGGTGCCGTTTACCGATAACAAGAGATAGTGTTGCTAGAGAAGGATGAGACCCCAATGAACACCCTTGTTAGGCGCGACAGCGAGGTTCGACCCTCACAAATCGGCCGATTTGGAATTCATCGCGCCGGAATCGTTCGCTTCATACTTGGTATGGGCCTGCTCGCGGGAGCTGCCCTTGGCGCGATGTTTACG
Source organism: Chthonomonadaceae bacterium (assembly GCA_043734985.1). Taxonomy (GTDB): domain Bacteria; phylum Armatimonadota; class Chthonomonadetes; order Chthonomonadales; family Chthonomonadaceae; genus DATGJU01. Next base: position 8,827 of record JAYTEU010000339.1, on the reverse strand, counting down.
CTGGCGGGCCGCGGGCCGGATAGCCAGGGCGCTCCCGGCATCGAAGGTACGTGGGAACTTACTAATCTTAACGGCGAACCGATAAGTGGCGGGTCCGCAGTACCCGTAATTTGGCAGCGGGTCTCATTTCGCGGCGGTAAAGTGTGCGGCGAGACGCTGATACCGTCAGGAGCAGCGCAAGGCAGGGTCAGCCTGCCGTTTCCGGATCAGAGCGTGGACCGCGTAGTAACGACACCGGACGATGCAGGACTGCGCGTAATGTGGAGCGGAACCTATCAGATCGACGAACATGAACAGGCGACGATGCATATCGGTAAGGCGGTATATTTTTTGAAATCGAAGCCGATGCCGGGCGGCCAAACGATGGAGTTCAACCTAGATGTGATCCTAATGCTGCCCGGCACGGCGCTCTATCACCGCTCCTTGTCCTCTCCGGCGCAGATGCCGCGCCACGATTTGGAACTCTTTCCAGGCGCGGCGCGTTAACCTCAAATGGTGTGCGCCTCTTTTGGTTTAACGGCAAGTCGGTCGGCCGAAACACGTGAGGTATACTCATGTGGTTGCAATCCTTCACTACGCAGCGCGCACACAACTTATCCGACACGCAATCCAGACCCCGTGCGAAGCCGCCTAGAAGCGCCGCGCCGCCCAGTCATCGAAAGGCAGGTTTATGGCACTCCTCGAAGCGCTTCCGGATTCGGTTGCAGCTAGCCTTCGCGATCTGCAGGAACAGAACCCACCCGAAAGCGGCGACGCAGTGGACGATTCACTGCCCGGTTCGGCAGTCCTGAACGGCAGTGACAAAGTTCACGCCGTAGTTCCCGCCCTCCACCTAAACGGCGCCGCCACGGCCAAGGTACCAGCCCCAGACGTCACGGATGATATCTCGACCGATGCCGTCAAATCCCGGCCGTTGGAGCGCCCCATTGTCTTTGCGACGGACATCAACGCGCGCGGAGCGTTCGGCGAAGAGTGGCTGGTCGTCGACGACCATCGTGTCTACGTCTTTTCGCCGAATGGCGGCGAAAAGGCGAACCTTCTGCATAACGTACCGCTGAACACCATCCGGGAGGCAAACGCCGAAGTCAGCGTCGGTAATGGCCACATCGAAGTTCGGACGGATGACGAGACCATCTCCCTGGTACGATTCTCGCAGGCAGCCGTAAGCGAAGCCAATACTATTACCCGCCAGATTACCGCGCTATCCAAGGGGGAGCAGCCAAAACCCGAGAAGCTGGACGCTAAGAAAAAGCATTGTCCTAAATGCAAACGCGTGCTTCCCGAGGACACGGCGGTATGTCCGGCGTGCGTCAACAAGCGCGCTGTCATGCTGCGCCTGTTCCGCTTTCTGGAGCCCTATAAGGGCCAGGCTATCCTCAGCGCCGCAATTATCCTGGCAACTACTGCCATCGGATTGCTGCCGCCTTTTATCGGCGGCCGCATGGTGGATGAGCTGGCACGACAGCTCCGCGAAAACCGTCACGATATCCGTCCCATCCTCGTATATGTCGGCATACTCGCCGGCGGCGCGCTGCTCACCGCAGTGTTGACCTACGGCGCGCGCCGCGTTCAGTCCTTCCTGGGAGCACGAGTATCCATGGATGTCCGCGTAACGCTATACAACAAGTTTAACCAGTTGTCGCTGGGCTACTACGATAAGCGAAGCACCGGCACCGTTATGTCGCGGATCACCAATGACAGCGAACAGATCTGGGACTTCCTCGCGGAAGGACTTCCATGGCTGGTATCGAATAGCGTCGGACTTGTCAGCATCGGAATCGTCCTTTTCAAAATGAACGGGACACTTGCACTGCTAATGCTCGCGCCCGGGCCATTCATCTACATGCTCAACGCCTGGTTCATGCCGCGGGCTCGCAAGCGGTGGCACCATGTATGGCACCGGATCTCCAAGATGTACGCGTCGCTCAATAGCTCGCTCAACGGCATGCGCGTCGTGAAGGCGTTCGCTCAGGAGGATCGCGAGAGTGGCAAATTTGGCACGCGCAACCAGCAGGTCTTCGAGGCGAGCTTTGCCGCGAACTCGATGTGGGCGACTTATTGGCCGATCCTCAGCCTCCTCATGGGCTGCGGGTCGTACATCATCTGGATCTACGGCGGCAACGCGGTACTCCAGGGAGTAATGACCATCGGAACGCTCACCGCATTTTCCGGCTATCTTATGCAATTCTACCTACCCTTTCAGAACTTCAGTAGAGTAATGGACTGGACCACCCGCTCACTGACCGCGGCGGAGCGAGTTTTCGAAATACTGGACACGGAGCCCGACATTCAGGAGTCCAAACATGCCGTGCCGATGCCGGAGATGAAGGGCGGAGTCGAGTTCGAGGAGGTATCGTTCACGTACGATAACGCGAAACGCGTACTGGAGAACTTTACGCTCAAGGTGGAACCGGGTGAAATGATCGGCCTCGTCGGTCATAGCGGTGCCGGGAAGTCGACCATCATCAACCTGTTGTCACGGTTCTACGATGTCACGGAAGGCACCATCAAGATTGACGGCGTGGATATTCGCGAGATCAACCAACACGACTTTCGCAGCCAGTTCGGCATCGTGCTTCAGGAGCCTTTCCTATTCCCGGGCACTATCCGCGACAATATCGCCTACGCGAAACCCGACGCCACTATCGAAGAGATAATGCGCTCAGCGAAAGCCGCCAACTGCCACAACTTCATCGTGAAGTTCCCGGACGGATACGACACGCAAGTAGGCGAGCGCGGGCAGCGGCTTTCCGGTGGTGAGCGGCAGCGGATCTCCATCGCCCGCGCCATTCTCCACGATCCGAAGATCCTGATCTTGGACGAAGCGACCGCGAGCGTAGACACTGAAACGGAGAAGCAGATCCAGGAGGCCATCTCGCGCCTGATCCAGAACCGGACCACTTTCGCGATCGCGCACCGCCTGAGCACTCTCCGCAACGCCAGCCGCCTGGTGGTAATGAAGGACGGCAAGATGGCCGAGTGCGGCACGCATGACGAACTGATGGAGATCGACGGCGTTTATGCCAACCTTGTGAAGATTCAGAACGAAGTCAACAAGATCAAGGCGATCTGACCTCACTCCCGCCCCTTCTCCCAGACGCTCGTACCTCGCTGGGAGAGGGGCGCTATGACGGAACCCCCCGCACTCCTAGCGACGAAGGAGCGGCCAGGAGAGGGGGACTTAGGGGGTGAGGTCACACGATCTGCATCGGCATCAAAACGCACAGATATCCCTCGCCGACAGCCGCATCGCCATTATCCACGGTATCGAGAATTGAAACGGGTCGCAGCACACCGGGTTTGAGCGCCTCCGTGAGCTCCAACTGAATCTTATCGCAGTCGAGTACGTTCAGAACGTCGAGCAGGTACTTGGCGTTAAACGCGATCTCCACGTCCTCGCCCTCTCGCTCCACCTCCACCTCTTCGCGAGCGTTGCCGACCATCTGGCTCTCGGCCGTCAGAACCAGCTTATCCTCGACGGTGCGGAAGACAATTCGGTGCGCGTTCTCTCGCGCCACGATGGAGGCGCGGCGCACGGCGCGAAGCAGCGCCCCCACTTCGAGTGTAAGCGTCTTCTGGTGCGCGGCCGGAATTACGCGCTGGTAGTTGGGGAACTGCCCCTCGATCAGGCGCGAGATGATCTGGACCTCTCCTTCGCCCGGGAGCGCGAACCGTATCTGGTTCGTGGATAGCGTGACCTGAACATCCCCTTCCGAGTCCGTCAGGAGTCTTGCCAGTTCGGTCATCGCGCGGGCTGGTACGATGGCCTTCTGCGGTCCCCCTCTGCCTTCCGAAACCTTCGTCTCCATGACGGCGAGGCGGTGCGTGTCCGTCGCAACGAACTTGACGGTGTTCTCTTCATATACCATCAGCACGCCCGTCAGGATCATCCTAGCCTCGTCCGTTGAGACGGCAAAGAGCGTCTGGCGGATCAGGTCTCGCAGTCGAGCTTGCGGTACGGAAAACGCGACCGTATCCTGGACCTCCGGAAGCTGAGGGTAGTCCTCGGCGGGCAGCCCCAGGATCTTGAAGTCCGAGCGCGAGTACTCGCAATGTATTCTCACCGTATGGCTCTTATCCACGGAGATCGCCACGTCGTCCTTGTCCGGCAGATTCGCGAGTACTTCCGTCAGTAGGCGGGCCGGAGAAGTGAGCGCGCCCGGCTCCAGAATCTGAGTCGACGTTCGTGCGCTCGCCTTGTCGGCATTCTCGTCGAGCACGCCCGTCCGATCGGCGACACGGCAGGAGATGCCTAACTCAAGATCGGTAGCCATAAGCCTTAGCCCATCGCCATCCGCCTGAATAAGGATGTGGCTCAGGATGGGAAGCGGATTGCGCCCCGAAACCGCGTGCCCCACGGTCTGTACGGCGTCGAACAGTGCCTTGCGAGGGCAGATGGCTTTCATGCTGGTGCGTACGTCCAACGCTGGTGTCATGGGGAAATTCCTCCGGGTTTTTGATTTCTGCTCGATGCTAACCTATCAAACGCGAAAGGTAGTTCGATAAAGTCTTCAGAGACTGTGCTCGTTAGTCGGCTGCTTTGTTCAGGAATCGATTACAATGTGACGACGGCAAGTTGCGTTAGAAAGTGTCGTGGGGTTACAAAAAAACTATGGCGCAGCGGTGGCATCATGCCGATAATGGTACGGGGCGTTAATTCGGGGTTCACTGCACAAACTGGCTTTCTGGTGCGATATTGCCTGAATAATCAATTATTGCTACAATTTGCAGAATTTCGGTGCCTGATAAACGTATATGAATATGTGAGATTCTTTCCGGGGCCGTAATTTCTCAGACGCCGCATGGCTCTGGGTTATGCGCAGCAAAAGTAGTGGTTCAGAATTACTTGTTTGGGGGATTGAAGAGTATGGCAACAACAATACTAACAGAGGAGCGCGAGTATGGCTCCGGTGATTTAGTCGATCCTGGTTATTATGTCGACATAGATACAGGCGCGGTAGTGCAGGTTCGCGAACCGGATGAGCTTCCTGCGGGAAGCCGTACCATCCTTTACCGGCGACGCTTCAAACACGTTCCCGCCGAGAAATTGAACAGCGGCGCTCGACTGGTAGTTCGTTCGAAGTAAGGCGGGCGGATGACGCTTGCCGTTACGACCGTCGATCTTACCGAGGAGCCTGTTTTCCAGTGTATTGGGCACGGTCCTGCTCAGGACCGTGCCCTTCAAACTACTGGCCACCGTAAAACCTCTTAACGAAGATAGTTCGGACAGCATCCATTTTTTTGCGAACGTCCGCCCATAGTCTGTCCTCCAAACGTTCCGGCTCTGTATCGTCATACCCAATGCGACGGGCGAGCACGCGTCGATGAACTGAGTCTGTCAAAGTGTCGACGCTCTGACCGGTTATCAGCCAAATACCGTTCCGTAATCGCGTCAGTAATTGGTAGGTGTCCGAGAGCATGCTTGCCTCCGCTTCATCGAGAATTTGAGCATTCGCGAGCGTGGACAATGCTTCCAGTGTATTCGGAAGGCGTCCTGTCGGGATTGATTTCCCGTTCTCTAGCTGGAGCTTCTGCGCGAGCCACTCTATATCGCTCATGCCTCCATAGCCCAGTTTCAGATCGGTTTGCCGGTCAGACGGTCGAAGTCGTTCGGTTTCAATGCGCCTCTTCATCGCGGTAACCTGTGCCAACTCGTCCGAAGAGACGCCCCCACCGCCGCTCACCGCACTAAAAATCCTTTCCATTCGTCTGCCAAGCGCTTCGTCTCCGGCCACGAAACGCGCCTTGATCGCAGCCTGCCGCTCCCACATTTCGCTGGAGGTCTTCAGGTAGTCCAGGTAGGCGCGCGGAGTAAGTACAAGAGCGCCTTTTTTGCCCCAGGGCCTCAGGCGAAGATCCAGCTCCATGCCCGCGCCATAGGTTGCCAGTGAGCGAATTGCGCCGATCACGCTCTCGACCAGTCTGTGCGCCAGCGCACTGCGCTCACGTCCGCGCCGTTTCGCCTTATCGGGGCTCTCTCCGTAGACAAATACCGCATCCCAATCACTCGCGTATCCCAACTCCGCGCCGCCCAGTTTGCCTAAGCCAATTACGGCAACACGGCGAAGGGCATCCGATGCAAAATCCGGATCAGACTCGCCGGCAACAATCGCATCTGCGCACATCTGAAGCAGGCTTGACAAAACCTCCTCTGCGAGCAGCGTAAGCGAGGCCATGGTGTCTGAAGGTGCGTCCCAGTCCCAGGCGTCGCGCGCACCGATACGAAGCGTTTCACGCAGATGGTATCGCGCCACGGTCTCCAACTGCTGATCTCTGCCTTTGATGCCGCGCAGTCGATGAGATAGCTCCCCATATCTTGGGTAGGGACTCGTGCGTTCGCCGGACTCTTCTTCTCCATCCTGCTCTTCTCCGAACAACCCCTCCATCCATTCCAGATGCTGTGTCAGCCGCTGCATCAATGGCGGAGACGCTGCGGCCAGTCTTATCATGCGGGCCATCAACTCTGGACTGTCATCCATCGACGCGTAGAGCTGGGCACGATTGGGTACAGCGAGCGCCAGCGCCTCGATGCCTGCAAGGGCTTTATCCGGCTGCGCACTCGCGGCCAAGCTTGCCAACAGTTGGGGGGCGATTATTTTGAACTCATACGGCGTGTCCGGAGGCATGCCTCCGAATTCATTACCGCTCATGGGCAGTTGCAGCGCTCGAATCGCGGAGGGAATATCCTGGAAACCTGCCGCTTGCAGTCGGGCAGCCAACTGATTCTGGACTGTCGGTGATTTGAGGTTGTCGAGCAGGTCGCCGATATCAGCCCACAAATCCTCGGAGGTCGGCGGCAGGCGATCCTGGACATCGTGGACGCCGAAAAACAGTTCGGTCAGGTGGAAGTGAACGCGTGCCCGGCGTCCGGCCAATTCCGCCTCAAATGCCTCACGATCGGGAAAACCCATTCTACGGGCGAGGAATGTCCGCTCTTGATCATCGTCCGCAGGCGGCATTGTCTGGGTCTGAAATCGGTGGAGCAGCTGAAGCCGATGCTCCAGCGCGCGCAGGAACTGATAATCGTCGGACAGTTCGCGCGCCTCCTCGCGCGTAAGGAACCCGGCGTGGCGCAGTCGCTGAATACCGGTCAGGGTACTTGGCGTACGGACTTGCGGAAGCCGTCCGCCGACCTCAAGCTGGAATAACTGAACGATGAACTCGATGTCGCGAATTCCGCCGTACCCGGTCTTGATATTTGTCTCGGTCTCGCCTTCTAGGGCGCACTTCTGTGCAATCTTTCTCTTGTTGGCGCGTATATCGTCGATGAAGTCCGCTGAAACGTAAGGTCTGTAGACGAACGGAGTGATCATATCCATGAAGGCGTGCCCGAGCGCGACATCTCCTGCAATCGGCCGGGCCTTAATCAGCGCCTGGCGCTCCCAGTTTTCGGCCCAGTTTTCATAATAAGCGCGATAACTCGAAAGTGAGCGGACAAGAGAGCCGAACCTGCCCTCGGGACGGAGGCGCATATCGACGCGGAATACATGGCCGTCGGAAGTCTCTTCATTGAGAACCTTGATCAGGGTTTCGGCAACACGCGTTAGCCACGCGTAGGTTTCCATAGTGCGGCCGTTCTCTAGCATCACTTCCGGCGGCACGTCATCCCCCACAACAAACATTAGATCGATATCGCTACTGTAATTCAGCTCCTGGCCGCCGAGTTTGCCCATGGCGATGACCGAGAAGGCAATCGGCAGTCGGCAGTCGGCAGTAGAAACAACCAGACTACTATCGCCAATCGCATTCGCCTGAACGTGATCCACGGCGGCCAGTTCCTGCCTTCGAGCGTTCCTGACTTCCTGCTCTGCATCTACGACTGCCGACTGCCGATTGCCGACAGCCCGTACTTCCGGCACAATCGCCAATGCAATCGCCACAGCCTGCTGCACGCAGGCGTCCGCTAGGTTTGAGAACTCGCGCGCCGTCGAGGGCATGTCGGAAAGTCCCGCTAGATCGCGGACGCCGATCCGCAGCATTTCACGGGCTTTCCAGCGGCGCAGTGCGTCACGCTTCAGTTCGGGGCGTTGGCAAGCATCCACTAGCGCCGCGGCTTCCCGCTGAAAGCGCGCCGCAGTCTTGGTCCCGCCCCGCACGCCGCGATTAGTGATAATCTCGATATATTCGGGATGGCGGACTAGGAGGTCGGCGAAATACTGACTACAGCCGGTGATCACGCAGAACATTTCCAGTGCGACCGGATGATTGAGTAGGGTTTGAAGGTGTGAATAGGGATTTCCGACCGCAGCGAACCAACGAGCGAAGCTGTTCAATGCCCGGTCCGGGTCTGGGCTGCATCGAATTGAAGCGAGAAGAAAGGGAATCAGCAGTTCGACGTCGTCATCGGTGACACCGTTGCCTGCCAGGTCCTGGAGAAGGCGGGCCGCGTTTGCAGGGTCGTTCAGACCGGCCTCCGCCAGTCGCAATAGGCGAGTAGTTGTTACAATATTGGTAACCATAACACCGGATTCGGCAATCTCCTGCTTCTCTCCTGCCGATCCGGACGGCCACCACATCTCTGGGCGTAGTGTATTCGACGGCGGGCCAAACGGCGAAAAAACCGGGAGGCGAGGTGCCTTCCGGTTCTGTGGCGAACAACCTATAGTCACGTTCAAACGGCTTGTGAGGACTCTGCTCCTCGGTCTCTTGCAGCATAAGTAACAATCGAGTTTCGGATACCGACCTGGGATGCCGTTTGCCACGTACGAGCGTCTCCGAAGAGGCGTGGTTCTCGTCCGTCAAACTGACGCAATCCTTAGAAAGGAGGTGATCCAGCCGCACCTTCCGATACGGCTACCTTGTTACGACTTCGTCCCCCTTACTCCCC
>JAYTEU010000338.1:0-3535 GCA_043734985.1 Chthonomonadaceae bacterium | reverse complement strand
GAGGTGGTACGCGGCATTCACGAAGGGATCGATGCGGGCAAGGTGGTTCCCGTTCTTTGCGGCTCGGCGACCAAGGACATCGGAATGACGGACCTGCTGGACATAATCGTCCACGAGTTCCCCAATCCGCTCGAAGTCGAGCACATCCATGGCAAGCACCCACAGACTGGCGAGCCGGTGAAGTTGGAGACGACGGACACGGCCCCGCTCTCGGTGTTGGTGTTTAAGACCATAGCGGACCCGTTTCTTGGGATGCTAAACTACTTCCGGGTGATGTCCGGAACGATGAAGATGGGCGCTACGGTACTAAACAGCACGCGCGGCAAAGAGGAGCGGATCGGCCAGCTCTACTATGCGCGGGGCAAGAACCAAGACGCGACGGGCGAGATCCATGTAGGCGATATCGGCGCGACCGCCAAACTGTCTGATACGCGCACCGGCGACACACTGTGCGACCCGGGAAAGCCAATCCTGCTGGATTCGATGAGCTTTGGGATGCCGATCTTCGAACAAGCGGTCGTCGCCAAATCGAAGGTAGACGAAGACAAAATGGGACCGGCCCTCCAGCGCGTGGCGAACTCGGACCCGACGTTCCAACACCATCGCGATCCGGAAACGGCCCAGACGATTATCGCCGGAATGGGCGACACGCATCTTGCTATAGTGATAGAGCGGCTGAAGAAATTCGGCGCAAACGTTGAGGTGGTAGAGCGCAAAGTCCCCTACCGCGAAACGGTGTCGACCAGGGCGGAGGGCCAGGGCCGCCACAAAAAGCAGACCGGCGGGCGTGGCCAGTTCGGCGACTGCTGGGTCAGGGTGGAACCGAATCGCGGCGCGGGCTACCAGTATGTAGACGCCGTCGTGGGCGGCTCAATACCCAGGCAATATATTCCGGCGGTAGAGAAGGGCGTCCATTTGGCGATGGCGACCGGAATTCAGGCCGGATACCCGGTTGTAGACGTCAAGGTCACCTGCTACGACGGTTCGTACCACGATGTTGACTCTTCGGAAGCGGCATTCATTATGGCGGGCATCCAGGCCTTTAATAACGTGGCCGCGAAAGCGGGACCGACGCTGATGGAACCGATTCTGGAAGTCGACGTTCTATTGCCGGAGATGATGCTTGGTGATGTAATGAGCGATCTCACCGGCAAGCGTGGTAGAATATCCGGCACCGAAGCGGCAGGCAAGGGCAAGACCCGCCTGAAGGCTACGGCGCCACAGTCGGAAATGCTTCGCTACGCGATTGATCTGCGCTCCATTACACGGGGCCGGGGATCGTTCGATAGCAGGCTTTCCCACTACGAAGAAGTCCCGGCGCATATCGCCCAGACGATCATCGCGAACCACAAGAAGGAGCGCGAGGCAGGCGAACACTAGCCTGCATATTTCTTGAATTGAGCGGGCAGTCGGCAGTAGGCAGTAAGCAATCGGCACAAAGGGATACATTTCCCGAATGCCGACTGCCGATTGCCTACTGCCCCTCCGGCTCCCATGGAGGTTCTTTTTTGGCTAAACAGTGTTTGATCGAGAAAGCGAAACGCAAGCCCAAGTTTGCGGTCCGCGCTTATACCCGCTGCAATGTGTGCGGTCGCGCGCGAGCGGTCTTCCGCCGGTTCGGTATTTGCCGCATCTGTTTCCGTGAGATGGCGCACAACGGGCTTATCCCCGGCGTCACGAAGTCGAGCTGGTAGGAGAAACAGAGATGGCATACACAACCGATCCAATTGCGGACCTTTTGACCCGCATTCGAAACGCGAACCGTGCAAACCACGATGCGCTGGAGATATCGAGCTCCCGATTGAAACTCGAGATCTGCAAGATTCTGCACCGCGAAGGGTTCGTCAAGGGCTTCGACGTGGTGAAACAAGCGCCCCAGGACAAGATCAAGATCAGCCTGAAATACGGCACCAAGCGTGAGAAGGTTATTACCGACTTGAAGCGCATCAGCAAGCCGGGGCTGCGCGTCTACTGCGGCAAAGAGAAGGTTCCGCGCGTGCTGCGCGGCCTCGGGATCGCCATTCTCTCCACATCGCACGGCGTGATGACGGACCGAGATGCCCGCAAGCGCGGAGTTGGCGGCGAGATCCTCTGTTACGTCTGGTAGAACGCGACAGGCGAGGCCGTGCGGCCTGGACTTGAGAACGCGGCAAGTGCCGCGGTCCGGCCCATCCGCGCGGGCGGCGCCCTCTGGAGAAAAATATGTCACGAATTGGAAAGCGGCCGATAACGGTCCCTTCGGGTGTAACCGTAACTCCCGAAACGGACGGCACGGTCACCGTCAAGGGCCCCAAGGGAACCCTTGTTCGCCGGTTCAACCCGGATATAACCTATACCCTCGAAGACGGCACACTGACCGTGGCGCGCCCCAGCGATGCCAAGGAGCACAGGTCGCTCCATGGCCTGACGCGCACACTTGTCTCGAACATGGTGGAAGGCGTCACCGCAGGCTATTCCAAGCAGCTTGAGATCATCGGCGTCGGTTTCCGCGCAACGATGTCCGGCAAGACGCTTCAGCTCAATGTCGGTTACTCGCACTCCATCGAAGTGATGCCGCGCGACGGTATCGACTTCACCGTCGCCAACGATCCGCAGTCGCGCAACCCGGTGATCACGATTACCGGTATCGACAAGGAGCGCGTCGGCCAGACTGCGGCGGAGATCCGAAAGCTGCGCAAACCCGAGCCTTACAAGGGTAAGGGTATTCGCTACAAGGGCGAGGCGGTGCGCCGCAAGCAGGGCAAGGCGAGCGGTAAGGGCGGTAAGGGCAAGAAGTAGTGACTTGTGGCTCGTGAATTGCAGCCGGTCCGGTGCATATTACATGGCGCAGGACTGGCTCACAGACCACGGGCGCCCTTACTTATGGTATAATACACCCTTGCGTGTCGCCGAAAGGTGGACAGGCAGCCAGGCGCGTTGGGTCGGAAATCCAACGCCAGAGGGAACGGACTAACGATGCGAATTGAAGAAAAAGAGCGCCTCCGCAAGAAACGCCATCGCCGCGTACGGTCTAAAGTGACCGGAACCGCCGAGCGACCGCGCCTCAATGTTTCGCGGAGCCTGCAGCACATCTATGCGCAGCTTATCGATGACACCACCGGACAGACCGTAGCGCACGCTTCCACGGTGGACGCGAGTCTTCGGGAGAACCTGAAATCCGGTGGCAACATTGAGGCAGCCAAGGCAGTCGGCAAGCTGATCGCCGAGCGAGGCCAGGAAAAGGGCATCTCCTCCGTCGTTTTCGATCGCGGCGGTTACTTGTATCACGGCCGCATCCAGGCGTTGGCGGACAGCGCACGGGAATTCGGACTACAATTTTAGCTTAATATTTGGGGCGGGAACCGCGGTAAAGCCGTTGGTCTTCCCGACCTTTCCCTTGTAAGGAGCATCCGTTGGCGAAAATCGATACCGATAAACTCGATCTGCAGGAGCGCGTCGTTCGCACGAACAAGTGCCAGAAGACCACCAAGGGCGGCCGGACCATGAGCTGGAGCGCGCTGGTAGTCGTCGGTGACGGCAAAGGCCACGTCGGCGC
>JAYTEU010000337.1:0-1535 GCA_043734985.1 Chthonomonadaceae bacterium | reverse complement strand
CGAAACGGTGACTATTCGTCCGGCGCGAATCGCAATCAGCGGCGACGCATTGGCCGATGCCGCGCGCTGATACGCCACGACGCCGTTGACGAGCGTCATTTCCACCGTGGTGAACGTGTCCAGCGGGTCACCGCTCAGGATCAGCAGGTCGGCGTCCTTCCCTGCCTCCAGGCTGCCGATTCGGCTCTCGACACCCAGCGCCCGCGCTGCCTCCAACGTTACGAGCCGAAGCGCTGTCTCGCGGCTCAGCCCGAACGAGACCTGGAAAGCCGCGAGCGACAGCAGGTTAGCGCGGTCTGTTTCCCCTTCCGACGCAATGGCAACAGATACGCCCGCCTTCGCCAATAGTGCGGCTGAATCGGGACGCAGTCGACCGTTCGCACCGGGCCTCTGGAAATCTTCATCGAGGCGGCTGCCCGGGCGAACGGTAGATAAAAGCACGACCGGAACACGACGCCGGGCAAGCTCAGGCGCTAGCTGATAGGCCTCCGTTCCTCCTTCCAGAACCAGTCGAAGGTGAAAGACGTCGGCGAATTCGAGCGCGTGACGGATGTCTGCCGCGGTGTCTGCACGCACTCGAAGCGGGGTCTTGCCTTCCAAAACATCGTAGAGCGCCCGTAGTTTGCCGTCTCGCTTGCTGGGAGGCGGGTTCCTGTCCGGCGCAATCGTGGCGACATTGACGGAGAAGGACGTAGGTCCCGGCACGGCTCCGCTAGCGGCTCGCTTTGCATCGGAGAAGAGCTGGCGAAGCAGAGCGAATTCAGAGGGACGCACCGACGGCATCTGCCTCTGCGCCGGCAGGATAGGGTTTTCGTCTGTCGGCGGGATCGGCGGCTTGAAGATGGCGGGCGGCCACTTGACAAAAGCGCCCAGTGTGATCGACATGTCGGCCGAGGCGCGCAGGGTCCAATCCGAGGGTCGGTCACCGGCAAGCTTTACGACCGCGCCCTGTCCGCGGACCAGCCGCCGAGACCCTGCGCCTACGTATGCACTGGTGATCCCTCGCTCCAGCATCAGACGGCGGTTGGCGAATGGGTCGTAACCGTCAAGCGCGCGAATGTCCGGCGCAATCGCCTCCGGGGAGTCGGTTCGCCCTCCGAGGTCCGAGGCTGCCGCCACCAGACCGGGCATCACGGTTTCGTAACGGGCATCGATTACCCTCGCACCCTTCGGGATTACGAGGCTCTTGCCGATTGCGGTGATTTTGCCGTTTCGTATCAGCACGACGCCGTTGACGATCGGAGGGCCGCTCACGGGCAGAATGCGGCCCGCGCGAACTGCGACGACCTCCTGGGCGCGCGCCGGGCCGACGGTCATTAATACGGCGATGGCGACCATGATAATAGTGTGATAGGAGGATGGCGCAGTCTTGCGTTCAACATGTTTGTGGGGCAGCGTGGGATTGAAATCCTCGCCTGTTGAATGCGCTAAGTCCGCCTTCGCGGACTCCGTATGCCGTCCGCGACGGCCGGGTGCCTCTGGGCGATATTGTCGTCGCAAGCCTCGCACTTTAGTCCCATCGGTTCCTGTCCGAG
>JAYTEU010000336.1:0-2066 GCA_043734985.1 Chthonomonadaceae bacterium | reverse complement strand
CGCCGCGCCGGCCCACCATCAATTCTCGAAAGTTTTCATGGTGGGCCGGCGCTCGAAGCGAGCTTGTCCCACCCTACTTTGAAACTGGGAAGAGCCGTGCGGCGAGGAGGCTGGCGTTTTGAAGGGCCATGACGTACCTGCGAGAATTCCAAAGTTCGCGCTTGATTTGGAAGCACGGGGAGTTAGCTTGTCTTCTCTCGATCTGGTGTTTTCACGGGGGATACTTCCCTCTCCCAACAAGGAGGCTGACTGATCAACGACCTTTTGACAACCTCGCCTCATTTCGCCCTGTCGTGATGCTGCGGGCGGCTCAATCGCAGCTGATCTCTCACTCCCCAGGCGGTATCTTGGATGAGGATCGAGCCCCGCTTTTCGCGGGGATGCTCGGCACGACCGCGAGGGCGTTGCTGGCGTTTCAACTCCAGCCCAACTATTTTTTCCGCATGTTGACACTTCACGATCGTGGTGAATTCAAGGGTCTTCCCATGACTGGACGACTGATGAAAAGTTGGCTTATCTTCGCGGTTCCTGTGTTTCACGTGTTTCCAATCCTTCCGGCATTTGGCCTTCCAGCATTTGGTGCCCTTGTCGAGCCTTGTTAAGGATAGATCCGTGCAGCAAGAGAAGCCGCCAGCATGGTGGGGTTACACGGTTGCCGTGTCAGTGACGGCGCTCGTGGTGCTGTTTCGGCAGGCTTTCGCGCCCGTGTTGGGCGAGCAATCGCCGCTGTTGGTCTTCTTCTTTTCGATCATGCTCAGCGCGTGGTATGGCGGCCTTGGACCGGGGCTGTTTGCCACGTTGCTGTCCGCCTTGGCCGGGGCTTTCTTCTTTTTGGAGCCCCATCATTCGCGGGGCGTTGCGAACCTCGCCGATCAGGCCCGGTTGGGACTGCTCCTCCTGATCGGCTCGCTGATCAGCCTGCTCTGCGAATCGTTGCACAGATCTCGGCGGCGTGCGGAGACGAGCATGCACCAGATCCTTGCCAAACAGGAAGAGCTCCAACATGAGCTGGCCCAACGCGCGCTTGCTGAAGATGAACTGCGCCATTCAGAAGCGCGCTACCGCAGCGTCGTCGAAGGCACGCTGCACGGAGTCGCCATTCACCAGGATTCCGTGATCCGGTATGCCAACCCTGCCCTGGCGCGAATCTTCGGCTACAACAGTCCGCAGGAACTGATCGGCCGCGAGCATTTCAGTACGCTCATCGCCCCGGAAGCGCGGACCGAACTGCTGGCCCACACCGAACGGTTCAATCGCGGCAAACCCGATAAGAAGGTCGGCACCGTCACCGAGGTCTTGCTGGCCCACACTGAATGCGAACAGGTTCCGCCGCATCCGGGCTGGCGAGGCCTGCGCCGGGATGGCCGTGAGCTGTGGGTCACGACGTCGGCCAGCCTGATCTCGTGGCAGGGCCGGCCCGCGATTCTGGCCATGTTTGCCGACATCACCGAGCGCCATCAGGCCGAGCAACAAATCCAACTCCTCAACGCCAACCTTGAACACCGCGTCCAGGAGCGCACGGCGGAGCTTCAGGCAGCCAACCATGAACTGGAAGCGTTTTCCTATTCGGTCTCGCACGATCTGCGGGCACCGCTGCGACACGTGGCCGGCTTCGCGGAACTGCTCCAGAAACGGGCCGCCTGCACCCTGGATGAAACCTGCGGCAAGTATCTCGCGGCGATCCTTCAGGGAGTTGGCGAAGCGGGCGAATTGATCGATCAATTGCTGGACTTCTCGCGCCTGTCCAGAACGGCGCTGCAGGCCGTGGATGTCTCGATGCAGCAACTCGTCGCCGAGGTCCAACGCGACCTCGCCCTCGAGACTGGTCAGCGCATCATCCATTGGAAGGTCTCAGACTTGCCCGAGGTGCGGGGGGATCCGATGTTGTTGCGTCTGGTGCTGCGGAATCTTCTGGGCAATGCCGTCAAGTACACGCGAATTCGGGACGAGGCCGAAATTGAAATCGCCAGCCGACCAAGCGAGGATGGCGGGGTTAACTTCTCCGTTCATGACAACGGTGCGGGGTTCGACATGCGGTACGTCGAGAAGTTGTTCGGCGTTTTCCA
>JAYTEU010000335.1:0-8301 GCA_043734985.1 Chthonomonadaceae bacterium | reverse complement strand
AAAGGCATCATTGCCAGGATTGGACGCCAACTGCGCATCGAGGACGAAGTAGAGGACTATTGGGATCGCCACAACGACCTCCCGCCGTTGGAACGCTGGCTCGCGACCCTGCAGAATACAGTTCTGCCGAACGCGATATCGCCGGTGGTCGTGTTCATAGACGAGATCGACATGGTTAAAAGCCTGCCCTTTCCGACGGACGAATTCTTCGCGGGAATCCGTTCCTGTTACGGGCGTCGCCCCTCGGAGAAGGAGTTCGAACGACTGACTTTCTGTCTGCTCGGCGTCGCCGCCCCGTCGGACCTGATACAGGACATCCACGTCACCCCGTTCAATATCGGCCGCCGCATCCAATTGGACGATTTCCGACGCGCGGAAGCGGATCCCCTGGGGGTGGGCATCAGCGTTACCGGCCGTTCCGGCAGCGAGCTGCTCGATCGCGTGTTGTACTGGACAGGCGGGCATCCCTATCTTACGCAGCGCTTGTGCGAATCGGTGTCGCTCACGGAAGCCGCGCACTCCGCCAGGGACGTGGATGCGCTCTGCCACCGCATGTTCCTCTCGCGTGAGGCTCTCCAATCCGAGAGCAACCTGGCATTTGTGAGCAATCGCATATTGAAGAGCGGCGCCGATGTGGCCGAACTTTTGGGCCTCTACCGAGCGGTATACCGGAGCCGCGCGGGGATCGAAGATGATACGCGAAATCCGCTCTTCGTTGCGCTTCGTCTGTCCGGTCTCGTAAAGGCCAATCAGGGCAGGCTGACGGTCCGCAATCGTATTTACCGCCAGGTATTCGACAATAGATGGATGGCCGGAAACATGCCGGGCGTCGATCTGCGGCGGCAGCGGGCGGCTTTTACACGCGGCGCCCTCCGCGTCGGGCTATTGTCGGCCATGGTCGTGGGCGTCACGGGCTTCCTGCTCTGGAAGACCCAGCAGCAGGTGCTGCGAGAGGAGGTCGTCGGAAGGGAACTGCGCCATATGCTCTATGTCGCGGACCTGAATGGAGCGGGACAGGCGCTGCGTCTGCACAATCCGACGCGTTCTCAGGAACTGTTGCTGATGCACCGCGCGGAAGGCAAGCATAGTTTTGCCTGGAGCTATCTATGGCGCGCCGGCGACGCCGCCACGCACACCCTTACCGGCCACCGTGGTTTTGTGTACTCGGTGGGTTTCTCGCCCGACGGACGTAGTATCGTCTCCGGCGGCGCGGACGGCACGATCCGCGTGTGGGATGCGGCGGCCGGCGTGGAACGGTTCAAGTGTCAGTTAAGCAGCCGCCCGGTGGTGACGGCGGTGTTCGCGGCGCGCGGCAGCCTGATCGTAACCGGCAGTTGGGACGGATCGATCGGAATCTTTGCCGCGGCTGACGGATCGCGCCTGGCCGATCTGCCGCGCAGTGTATCCGTTCTCAACGCCATGGCAGTGTCGCCGGACGGGAAAACAGTGGCCGCGGCAGGAGACCGAGACTCGATCACTCTCTACAAACTCGGCGCGGGATTCACCACTGAAATCAAAACCCTGCGCCAGGCGCGCGTCGGCGCTCTTGCCATTAGCGCCGAGGGCGATCGCCTGGCAATCGGAGACGGGACCGGACGAGTAACGGTGCGCGGCATCCCGTCCGAAGAGGTTCTGTTTTCGGTCCAGGGCCATGCCGGGACTGCGAACTCCCTGGCCTTTGCGCCGGGCGGCAACGTTCTGGCAAGCGGCGGGCAGGACGGGAAGGTCATCCTATGGAATGTGGCTGCTCGATCTATTCTCCTTCCGCTCCCGCAAATGAACCAGGGAGTGCGGGCGGTTGCTTTTTCCGGAGACGGCAGGAGAATCGCGGCCGGCGGCGAAGACAATGTCATTCGCGTCTGGAACGCGAAGACGGGCGAGCAGACGCAAGCGTTCGAGGGCCACCGGTATACAGTGACGGCGGTCGCATTCGCGCCGTCAGGCAGCGGGATTGCCTCCGCGAGCCGGGACGATACGGTCAAGGTCTGGGACCTGCGCCCGCGGGACCAGGTCGTACTGCGCGGCGCCGGCCACGACGCCAAGCAGTCCGCCTTCTCGCGGTCCGGAAATAGGCTGGCACGGGTGAGCAACGACGACGTGCTCGAAATTTGGGACACCTCCACAGGGCGCCTGGTGAAGAAACTCGATAAATTTGGCCGAAATCTATCGCAAATCGCCTTCGCCGCTAACGACGAACAATTGATTGTGGACGTTATTTCCCAAGGAACCAAAGTCTTCGACTTGCGCACGGGGAAGGTGCAGCAGACGCTTGCCCGGATAGCATATCCCTCTTACTTCCTCGGTGTCTCTCCCGATCTCCGGTGGGTGGCGGTCGGGACCGCGGACAACAGGCTAGAGCTTTGGGATCGAGGACGCGCCGATAAGCGTATCGTATTTTCCGGACATACCCGAAGGATCCTATCCATGGCCTATTCACAAGATGAAACGCAGATTGCGACGGGCGGATCGGATGGCGTGGCGATCGTCTGGAACCAGCGCTCGCGGCTGCCGGAGAGGATCTTTCGCGGACATCGCAGGGGCGTCACTGCCGTCGCTTTCTCGCCGGATGGGTCAACACTTGCCACCGCCAGCGACGATCGAACCGTCAGACTCTGGGATCGGCGTACCGGACGGGAGATACTAATGCTGGAGCCGTCGACAGGGCCGGTTAACAGCTTGTCGTTCTCCGCGGATGGAGATACCCTGATTTGCGCGGGAGAGGATAGCATTGTGCGCTTCCTGCGCGGAGGCGCGGCGCCTTAGGCGCCTGATTCAGTCTTTACATAGGGTCGCCGTAAGTCCAAATATTCACTTGGGAGCTAAAGGAGACAACGAATGAAGGCAGATTATCGCACGTTCGACATGAAGACCTATCATCACATTAGCGATGAGTACAGCGACGAAGTAGAAGCGTCCTTTGCAACGGTCAGCCGCATGGTGCGCATGATCGGCGGCATTCCCTTCCGGCAATTGCTTCAAGAAAAGTGGGGCGACTCAAAAAGCGGTGTAATGTCCCGAATATTGGAAACCGTGCCTGCCGAGCCTTCGGCGCTTTTCAGAGATCGCGGGGAGGTTCGGCGTCATCTGACGGCTCTGCGGGAAGCTCCGGACATGTCGTTCGAGCGGCTTATCGAGGATGGTCATCAGAAGTCGCGCCAATCGTTGTATTCGGAGCTTATGGCCCTTCGCCGGTTTGGGATATACCTGCCTACCCATGGGGTGACAGGCGGCTGCGATTGCTTGACAATTGTCGCAAAGCGCGCGCTGCGCGGCCTGGTCGGACCTGCCGGAGGGCTGACCTATATGGACCTGTTCGTCACGCACCAGGATGCCGTCAGCAACGCGGCCGTCGTCGCTGTCCAAAGGGCGCTCAAGAGCGGCTTTCTCTATGCGCTGAGTACCTACCAGTGCTGTGCACAGGATGGCACGTGTTGTCCAGGCGGCGGAAGCTGTTTCGCTCCCGTTGGGGAACCCTGCATAATCCTATCCTCCACGAAATGCTGCCGCCCTCACCACAAGCCTAAGCAGAAATCGGAGTAAGGCCATGGGAGGAAGTGAGGCGCAACGACAAGCCGGCGGGCCTGGCGGCGCCTGGACGTACACCGGCCCCACACAGATCAGCGGCCGGATCAAGAGTCTGGCTATCGACCAGACGGACGGCGAGATCGTGTACGCGGGCGCCGCGAACGGAGGGGTATGGAAGACAGTGGATGGCGGCGACCACTGGTTATCGAGTTACACGGATGCGTTGCCGCAGGCAATTGGCTGCATCGGTATCGCCGCGAGCCGGCCGACTACTCTCTATGTCGGAACAGGGGAAGATGCGCCGGGCTGGAGCGCGACCTTTGCCGGAGCCGGCGTGTTCAGGACGGATGATTCGGGCAATTCGTGGTACCCGCTCGCGCCTTTTCCGAGCGAGCGATGTTCGCGGCTGATAGTCCATCCGGAAGACCCCGACACCGTATTCGTCGGCGCTGAGACCGGCCTCTACAAATGGACACGCGGCGGTGGCTGGCGAACGATGATCGAGGGCCATGTCTCTGACCTGGCCCTCGATCCAACGTCGCCGGAAACGCTGTTCGTGGGCATCTGGGAGCGGGGCATCTACAAATCCAACAATAGAGGCGAGGACTGGATCGCGCTGACAAACGGGCTGCCGTATGGCCCAAGCGCAGGGTGGATTAAGATAGGCATGGGGCTGCGCGGGCAGTACGGCACGCAATTTCTGCTCGCCAAGATGGGGTCGCCGCAGGAGTTTCTGTACCGCACCACCGATTCCGGACAGACGTGGAACCCGGTTTGGCGAGCTCCGATCCCACCGTCCGACCCCACGTGGGCGAGCGTGGTCTCGGTGTCTCCCGACGACGAAAGCCTGTTTTTCTATGGGGGCGATGTCCTGTTCCCTCCACGGGGCTCGGACGTAGGTAAAAATCCTATTCCTGACATTCATCTGGATTGTCACGCTGTGGCGTTCGCTCCGTCGCGGGCCGGGCTTTGCTATGCCGCCACGGATGGCGGAGTGTTTCGGTCCGAGAACATCGGTCATTCGTGGAGCGCAGTAAATAATGGCCTCCAGACGGTCCAGTTCTACAGCGTGGGTGTATCGCGGTCCTCTACTCTTCGTATTGGCGGAGCAACGCACGATGTTGGTATTCTGCAGAGCCGTGATGGCGGTGACTGGCAAAACGCCCATGCGGGATCGGAGCGCGGCTTCTACATTGTCGATCCCCGTGACGACCGTAACGTATTCGTCTTTCCGGACAGCAGGCTGGAACGGAGCGCCGATGGCGGTGTGACCTGGAAGATGATCCTGACAGGAATCGACAAGGGGGGAGGGACCGAATTCCAGATCACACATCTGGCAGTCGCGCCCGACAATTCGCGACGCCTATTGTGTCTCTTGGCCAACAGAGTCTACTACAGCGTGGATCAGGGCGAAAATTGGCATCCGTCTTTGGAAATAGATGCCAACCCGACACGCGTGGCATTCAGCGAGTCGGACCCTTACCGGAGCTTTGTCGCCACCGACTCAGGCCGGGTGTATCGGAGCAGTTCGGCAGAGGCCGGGGATTGGAAGGAGCCGTACGATCCGATCGATCGTCCGCCAAAGGGCAATGTCACGGCTCTCGCCGTCCATCCAAGCGACTCAGAACTGCTGTACATCGGTTACTCCGATGCTCCCGGCGTTTCTTTGTTGAAGTCCTCCGATGGCGGCCGCCACTGGCAGCCCGCGACCGGAACCGGTCAGATTGAAAGTCTGCCCGCTGCCGCAGCCAGATCCATAGTCATCGATCCCAGTCATAGCAACACTCTGTACGTGGCGACTGAGGTCGGCGTCTATGTTAGCCACGACGGGGGCGCGACTTGGAATCAATTCAGCGCCGGACTGCCGTTCATGGGGGTATCGGAACTGGCGCTTCATCAGCCGACGAACACGCTGTACGCAAGCACCATGGGCCGCGGCATGTACAAGCGCTTGCTCTAGCACGGCCGACGAGCAAGCCCGTCCCTATACCGCCGTCGCCACGGTGTCGGCTTGCCCGTCGCAAACGGCCCGGTGCTCGCGCCCCTACCCTGCCCGGTGATTGTCACCCTCGCGGTCGCCCCCCGCCCGTCGCCTACAGTCTCCGGCCTACCGGCAAGTGGAGCGAAAGAAATCGCCGAGTTTCTGGAACAGATACTGCTCGGCCGGACCGGCGCTTACCGGCGAGGCGACGCAGAGCACCAGCAGCGATTCGGCTTCGCGCGGCGTGAGCCACAGCGCCCGGCACCCCATAGTTCTGTCTTCGGCCCGGAAGCGATTCTCGCGCGCAACCGCTTCCACGGTGATCCGCGTACCCATCTCTTCGTCGATCAGTCCGTGCATCTTGAAATCCAGCCTTTCCTGAGTATGTCTCGACCGTGGAAGCGGCTCGGATGCCGGTGATTTCCCTATCGATCTCGACTTTCAACAACTGCGTTTTGCAACTGAACTCAGGATAACAGGCCGGACTTACAAGAGCCTTACGGAAGACTTACAATGGCCTTACAGCAAAATTACAAGGCTGATTTCGATAATAATGAGTGCCCATTCATACCACAATTCGCATGAATGGGCACTCTAGCTCATACCGGATGTTCGCATTCTACGCAGGGGCAATAGCCTCAGCCATTGAGGGTAATTAACTCAGACATTGCCGCGTAGGCGGGCCCAAGTTGGGCATTATAGGCGCGGAACTGGATAACGCCGTTGTGTGTACCGGTGAACACTAGATCAGTCTGCCAAGAATTGATAGGTCCATTCAAATTAGTAAGGTCGACCGATTTGGGCAGCAGGATGCTAAATTGATTGTTGACCGAATTGCCGGCAATGTCAACGGCATCGAGAACTCCAAAGACTCGATCACGAGGCAATGCGCCAGGAAAGGGAATCGGTAATGCAGCCGGATCCGCCGGTGGCGGATTAGGTGCTTGAACCGGAGGATCGATCGCGATGGGTGAATACACGGATTTTAAAGTGCTGCGTACCGTAACACGCAGAGTTGCCATGGGCGCAAAGACTGTCGAATGCACGTTGGCATCATTCAGCGTATCTTTAAAATCGACAGGAGAAAAGATCGGTATTGTACCACCACCCCCGGGCAATATCTGCAACCCCTGGGGAGATAAGTAAAACCTGACTCCGGCTGCTTCGCATAAGACAACGATTTGCGCAATAAAAGGATCCATGTGGACAA
This sequence comes from Chthonomonadaceae bacterium, assembly GCA_043734985.1. GTDB lineage: Bacteria > Armatimonadota > Chthonomonadetes > Chthonomonadales > Chthonomonadaceae > DATGJU01. The sequence goes on along the minus strand of JAYTEU010000335.1, from coordinate 1,585 downwards.
ACTCCATTTGCAGTTCAAGTAGTTAATAATAAACTGATCGGACGTGTCTATTCTATGTTAGCCTCCCTTCCGGCCCGTGGGAGTCTTCACGTCCGAGCCAACGGTTCGAGGTAAGAAATGCCATCGATGCTATCTCTTGTGCAGTGAGCGACATTCCGATTGCCCATGCAGATTCGAGTTCACCTTCCGATAGGTGCTCCCTGGTCAGGCCGATATACTCAGCATGATCGTCGCAATTGCTCGGAGCATAGCCCAGGATTTCCGTCGCCCTCGCGCTGCCTGCAAGCAATATCACAGTATCGCGGTACTCGCGCAGGTCGATGCCGATGGCTGCCAGATGAAGCAGTGTATGTGGCATCCTGCTGAAGTCCCCCATCCTGTCTCGAATGACCAGGCTTTCGTGAACATAGTGTAGAGCGCGGGAATGGTCTTCCAAATTTCGATAAACGTCTGCCAAATTGTGGTAAATGTCGGCAGTCACCAGGTCGGCGGAAAGATGCGCGGAGATCGAAACCGCCTGCTCCAGCCTTTCGCACGCGCCGGAATAATCCTCCCTGAAAAGGTACATAGCACCGAGATTGTTTAGCAGGGTGACCGTCAAACGGTCGTCGCCGGAGCGGCGGGCGACTTCGAGGCCAGCTTCGTATGCCTTGCGGGCTTCGTCGTAGTGTCCTAACTGCGCTTCAATATTGGCCAGATTTGCGAGTGCCTTGACAGCGCCTCGGTCGTCTTCGCAGACACGGCAGTAAGCGACGCTGGAATGCAGATACGCTCGGGCAACCTCGACATCCCCTGCCATCAGCGCCATAATTCCCGCCGACAGCATCACGCCGCCTCGCTCTTTTTCATCGAGGGCTTCTAGCGCATCCATGGCTCCGCCCATCCACTCGCGGCCCTCGCTTATCCGCCCCCGCGCCACCCAGAAGCGCTGCAGGCCGGACGCGGCTTTCAGGCATAAGGAGTCCTCCGCAGAAGCCAGCGCGGATCGAAGATTGGGAAGATCTTCCTCCAGGCGGTGCAGCCAGTCGGCCTGTTCCGGCCCGCGCAGACCCGCTTCCGCGTCCCTGGCGAAGCCGAGGTAGTAGTCCGTGCAACGGGCCGCAACCTTTAGCCGCTCACTGCTCTCGCTAAGACGGTCCTGGGCGTATTCCCGCACCGGTTCCAGCATTCGAAAGCGCATCGTCGAGCCGCTCTCGTGGGACAGGATGAGGGAGGCGTCCTGAAGCTCGCCGAGCATCGTCAGCGCCAGCGGCTCATCGCATACCTGCCGCGCGGCATCCGCGGTCCAGCCGCCGCGAAATACGGAGAGATGCAGCACGAACCGCTGGAGCTCTTCGGGCAGGCGCGCAAAACTCGCCTCGATCACGGCGTCCAGCGAGCGATGCTGCCGCGCGACGCTGCGGTCCCGGCTAACGAGTATGCCCTTTAGCTGCGCGAGCATGTCCGCCGGTGTGAGCATGCGCGCCCAGGCGGCCGCAAGCTCGATCGCAAGCGGGATGCCGTCCAGGCGGCGGCATAGATCGACGACGGCCGGGGCGTTGGCCGCCGTCAGCGCAAAATCCGGCTTGGCCCGCTGCGCCCGCTG
>JAYTEU010000334.1:0-7206 GCA_043734985.1 Chthonomonadaceae bacterium | reverse complement strand
TCGATAAGGTTGTCGTTTACCGGGGCGCACGTAGGCTGTACGATAAAGATGTCCTGCCCGCGCGCGCTCTCTTCGATCTTGATGCAGATCTCCCCGTCCGAGAACTGCTTGACTACGATCTCGCCGAGTGGAGTGCCAAGCTCTGCCGCGATGTCGGCTGCGAGCTTCGGGTGAGCGTTACCGGTAAATATCCGTAAGCCGTGAGCCTTTTGCATAACATTCTCCCCACTTTTCGCGCCGATAGGACTGCGTCTTGAAGTCCTGTTCAATCGCTGGCGATTGTTACCGTTTCGATACCATCCTATTCGTGACCGTCCTTGGTTTTAGATGGCGGACCCGCCGCAACAGCCGCTGCCTTATCTGCCCGGTAGGCGGCTGCCCAACCCTCTTTCAATGTCGTTCTGGATCTGCCGATGGCCATGGCGTCCGCCGGCACATTAACCGTTACCGCCGACCCCGCCGCAATAAATGCGCCGTCTCCGACCACTACCGGCGCGACAAGCGTGGAGTGCGATCCGATGAAAGCGTTGCGGCCTATGACAGTGCGGTGTTTGCAGTACCCGTCGTAGTTGCAGGTGACCGTTCCCGCGCCGATGTTCGTCCCCGCTCCGACTTCCGCATCCCCGATATAGCTGAGGTGGGATGCCTGCGCTCCCGGGCCGAACCAGGCGTTCTTCGTCTCCACGAAATCACCGATTTTTACGCGGTCTCCGAGTTGAGTCCCCGGCCGCAAATTCGCGAATGGACCCACGGACACATCCGACGAGATCTGCGCCTCCACTACTTGAGACGCCCAAATCTTGCATCTGTTTCCGATAGTGCTACGCGTAATGCGCGCCATGGGCCCGATTACGCAGTCCTCCCCGATGGCAGTGCCCGCGTAGAGGAACGTTCCCGGCTCGACCGTGGTATCCGCTCCGATCGATACGCCGGCATCAATGTAGGTGTTATTCGGGTCCGTGATGGTGACGCCGGCGAGCATATGGTCAATGAGGATCCGCTTGAGAAGGATGGCGCCGGCCGCCGCCAACTCCACGCGATTGTTCACGCCTAGCACATCCTCAGCGGAGCCGGAGGCGATCGCCTCGATGCGCCGGCCGTCTCCGTGCAGTATGCCGATCACGTCCGTGAGGTAGATCTCCTTCTGCTCGTTGTTCGGCTGAACTCGGGAGAGCGCCGACCACAACGCTTCCGACTTAAAGGCGTAAATCGAGGGATTCCACTCTTTTATCGCGCGCTGCTCGGGCGTGGCGTCCCGGTGCTCCACGATACCGGAAACTCCGCCCCGATCGTTGCGGAGGACCCGGCCGTATCCCGAAGGGTTCTCCAGAACCGCGGTGAGCATTGTCGCCGCGGCCTCAGTGGACAGATGATGCTGAACCAGTCGATGCACGGTTGCGGCCGGCAGCAAGGGAACGTCTCCCGCCAGGACCAGGATCGTGCCGTTCCAGTTCTGAAAAAGTGGCTGCGCTGAAAGCACGGCATGGCCCGTGCCGCGCGGCGCCTCCTGGTATGCGTACTCGGGCTCCTCGCCAAGTCGTGCTCTGACCGCTTCCGCCTGGTGCCCGATGACTAAAACAAGACGCTGAACGCCCGCGCCGCGGCACGCCTGCATCACATGGACCGTCATCGGAAGCCCGCACAACGGATGCAGCGGCTTCGGTATCTTCGAACGCATGCGGGTCGACTTGCCGGCGGCGAGTATAATCGCGGCTACGTTCTCATTCGGGCCGGTCGCCATCGCGGACGAATCGGACATATACCGTGTCTCCAATCACTCTTGATTCGTATCGCTGCTGTGCCTGGGAACGCGTTTCGGCAATGAGGCAGGGACGCTGATATTATAAGCATTGGCGCGGCCGATGTCAAGCCGTAATCGGTTGTGGAAATGACGAGCCGGAGTTTGACCCTGTTATGGCGCGGCTCCGAAAACCGGTTTCGGCCGCTCCGAAATTTCGGAGCGGCCGAGCGGCCTGCCGATCACATCCGCTACTCGCTCGGAGCGCCAAGCTCCTCACGGTACGCCTCCAGGGCCGACCTCGACCTCATGATGTCCTCGATCCCGGTATCTACAATGACCGCATCCTCAAGGCTTTCATAGATAAAGAGCGGCTCAAATGGATCGACGCTTCCTTCTCCATTGAATTCCCAGTGGCTGCGGATCTGCCGCGCGACCCGGGGGTAGTGCGTGAGCATCCATGCGCGCGATTGTATATACGCGCTTTGTCGCTCGGATTGTATGCCTTCGTGCGCGGCTGCGCACAGCAGGTCGATGAGGTCATCGTACTGCTTTTCGAAGGCGGTTAGTCGTGCGCGCTGACGCTGTCGGGCGCGAGCATGCAGGTTGAATAGGTCGTTCACACCCAACAAGCGATTCCAAAGGACCTGCGTTACGGAAAGCACGCGCAGGATGCCCACTTGGAGCCCAGTGTTTGGGTGGGAAAAGACCGTTCCGGCGCAGCGCTTCGGGTGGCGCAGACGCGGAACGTTGCCTGGCGGAAGGGGGATCCCAATTGCCATGCTGCTCTCCTTGATCTCCGGTTCGACTATGTGTGGCGGTATTCAAATACCGCTCCTTTTGTGTCCGGACGTTGGGTCCGGATCGTTCAACCCGTGGATGGAAGCACTCCGCCGGGCAGCGCCAATGCGTGTGCCGGCGGCTGCGGCTTGAGGGCGCCGCAGTCCAAACGGAGCTACTCTTCTCGCATCTTCGCCACGTAGTTCATTCGCAGATCCATCAGTCTGCGCTGAACGTCGCGCTTCTCCGCATCCTCAAGCGTACCCTCGACCTTGCCCAGCAAAAACGCGAGGCAGTCGATCGCCGTCTGAGCCGAGGGCATGTCTTTCCTTACTTCGCCATTGTAATCCGCCACCAGGCCCATGGATCGCCAGGCATGCGCGTGAAACACTGACAGGAGCACTTGAATGAGCGCCTGGGTCTCCATGTGCATCCCCGCCATGGCGATGAGCGAAGAAGCGTCCGGCATTCGATCGTCCGACCGATCGGAACTGTTCTCCGAATCGCCGGTGTCGATCGACCCTTCTACGGCTTCGGCGCCTGCCGGTTCCGAGCCACCTTCCGGTGCGATCGGAGCGGTTTCCGGCATTGCTTCGGATTGGGTGTCATTTGTCGGTTCCATACCCAATACTCCTATCAACAGTGGTTAATACGTGTCATAACCCCTACGGGTAGAACGGAAGTGCTTGAAGGATGTCAGTATAGCACACCGAAACCGGGATTGCAACGGGCAAAAGACCTATTTCCTCTTTTGTTCTTGGGGCCGTTGGGACCGTTTTAATCCGGCAGGATTTGCCCCAATCTTGAGCGAACAATGGCGTAGCACGACACAGCTTTGGAACGCGAACAGGGTGAAAAATGAATGCACGTGAGCTGACAAACTATCTGAATGCCTACCTGCGAATAGGAGACGTTCAGGACTACCAGGGCGCCTTCAATGGTCAGCAGGTGGAGGGATCGCCTGTAGTAACAAGGGTTGCCATGGCTGTCGACGCCTGCCAATTCACGATAGACGCCGCGGTCACCGCGCGGGCCGACCTCCTGATCGTTCACCACGGCCTGTTCTGGGGGCCGGTTGCACCGGTCACCGAAAGGTACTATCACCGGCTATCCGCTCTTATCAAAAACGGTATCGGGCTCTATTCCTGCCACTTGCCGCTCGACGCGCATCCGGAAGTGGGAAATAACCACGTTCTGGCGCGCATGCTCGGACTGAAGCCAAACGGGGTATTCGGAGCGTTCGAGGGAGTTCCGATCGGGGTCTACGCAGATGCTGCGATGTCGCGTGAAGCGCTGGCCGACCGGGTCAGGGAGGCGCTCCAGGTAGAGCCGCTGGTGATCGCGACGGGTCCGGCGGAGCTAAAGCGGATAGGAGTGCTGACAGGCGGCGGCGGATCGCTGATAGCGGAAGCGGCAGCGGCGGGGCTGGATATGTATATCACGGGCGAGGGAGCGCACCACACGTATTTCGAGGCCGAGGAGCGCGGCCTGAATGTGATCTACGCCGGCCACTACGCGACGGAGACGGTGGGAGTCAAGGCACTGGGCGAGCATCTCAAGGCGCAATTCGGGCTGGAAGTTCAGTTTATCGACCACCCGACGGGCTTGTAAGCGGCTTGCAGCCGGCTTGCCGATTTCCTCTCAAGCGAGGATTTCGGCGATGGGTTTGCCGTGGTCGATTTCGAGGCGCTTGCGGCCGGGGACTTCCAGCCGGTGGGAGTCGAGGCCCATCCTGTTCAGCACGGTGGCGTGGATGTCCGTGACGTAGTGGCGATCCTGGACTGCGTGGAAGCCTAGCTCGTCCGTTGCGCCGTGGGCTATACCGCCTTTGATGCCTCCGCCCGCCAGCCAGGCGGAGAAGCCGTGCGGGTGATGGTCCCGCCCCGTGCCTTCCGCTCCCGGCGACCGCCCGAACTCCGTCCCGCACACTACTATGGTGCTGTCGAGCAACCCGCGCTGCTTAAGGTCTTTCAGCAGTGCGGCAATCGGCTTGTCCACCTGTGCGGCGAGCTGGGTGTGGTTGCCCTTTATCTCCGAATGCGCATCCCACGCGCCGCCTCCTCCGCCGCCGTGGAACACCTGCACGAACCGAACGCCCCGCTCGACCATGCGCCGCGCCGCCAGGCATTGCTCACCGAAGACGCGCGTCTCGGGCTTATCGAGGCCATACTGCGCCCGCGTCTTCTCACTCTCCTTTTCCAGTTGCAGCGTCTCGGGCACGGAGGTCTGCATCTGAAAGGCGAGCTCGTACGCCTTGATCCGGGCGCGAAGCTCCGGATCGTTGGGATAGTCGATTCCCGATAGGTGGTTCAGACGTCCGAGCAGGCTGAAATTGGCCTCCTGCTCTTCGCGCGTGGTCCCATTCTCCGGCGCGGCTATGTAGGGCAGGGGATGCTTGGGATCGGTCGCCAGGCGAACTCCGGAATACTGCGGGCCGAGGTACGCCGCTCCGTGCGTCCACGCGCCGCCGCAGCAGTCGCCCGTCGGCTGGCCCAGGACGACGAATTCGGGCAGGTTCTGGTTGAGGCTGCCCAGTCCGTAGCAGACCCACGATCCGAGAGTCGGGTGCGCGCCCTCGCGAACGTGGCGGCCGGTCTGAAATGTCAACTGCGCGCCGTGGTCGTTGTCCAGCGTCCAAAGCGACCGCACAATAGCGAGATCGTCCGCGCATTCGCCCACGTTCTTGAACCAGTCCCCAACGACGAGACCGCTCTGCCCGTACGGCCGGTAACCCGTCTGGAGCGGCATAATGACCTTGCGGTTGCCATGCGCGGGATTGCCGCCGACTATGTTGGCATTCAGCCGTTTCGGGTCGAGCACATCTTTGTGCGGTGTATCGTCGATCGACTTGCCGGCGTATTTCGTCAGCTCGGGCTTGACGTCGAAGCTCTCCAGATGGCTCACCCCGCCGCACAAGAATATCCAGATCACGGCCCGCGCCTTCGGCGGCGCCATGGGTTGGCCCGTGGGCGCTGAGTAGGCAGCGGGGTGCGTCTCCGCACGCGCGGTCTCGCCGGCCAGCATTGCGCCGAGCGCCAGGCCGGTGAAGCCCATGCCGGTATCCGAAAGGAAGGATCGGCGGGTTATGCCGCGACAGCCGCTCTGAGCGCCCTCGGGTCTGTTCATAGTTGAATTCCTGATCAGCGAATGGTCACAAAATCGTTGTGATTGAATAGTACCAGAATCAAGTTCTGGCGCGAGCGCTTATCTGTACCTATCAAGAATTCACGGCAGGCGCTAACTTCGGCGCTGGTTGGGTTGCGGGCGAGGACACGGAGGAAGGCTTCGTTGATAAAGCGCTGTTTGTCCTCGCCGACCCGTTTAGTGATATCGTCGGCTAAGAGGCCCGCCTCCCGCTGGGTCAGCTCGCTGTTGGCCAGGGCGAGGGCCTGCTGAGGCATCACAGTCTGGCGACGCTCGTAGCACTCCGTTACGCTCGGGCCGTCGAACACCTGCATAAACTCCGACTGCTTTTCGGCAGCGGAGCGCAGGTAGAGGCTTCGCCGCCGAGAGGTCAGCCCGAGGGTATGGTCGATCTCCGGGCCGCCGCGCGTCTCGTCGAGATGGCCCGCCACATAGAGGATGTTGTCGCGGACGGTTTCCGCTTCCATGCGCCGCCCGGGATATCGCCACAACAGAACGTCGTCCGGATCAATCTTCGCGTTCGCGGCGTTTGGCCGGGAGGCGAGACGGTACGCGCGGCTCGTAACGATAAGCCGGTGTAACTCCTTCATCTGCCATTTGCCGCTCATCAGCTTGGCGGCGAGCCAGTCCAGTAGTTCGGGATGCGTGGGCGGGCGTCCGTTCCTGCCGAAGTCGCTGGTGCTCGGGACAAGGCCCTGGCCGAAGTGATGCGCCCAGATATGGTTGACGGCGACGCGCGCCGCGAGCGGATTGGAGGCGTCGGTCAGCCATTTGGCGAAGGCGAGCCGCCTGCCGGTGCTCTGCTCCGGGTAGGTAGTCTGCAAGCGGGGCGCGTACGCGGCGGTCACAGGCTTGCCCTGTGCAGCGCGGGCGTCGGTCAGCGCTTTCTCGACGGCCTTGACTTTCGCGGTCCCGGCAATCACGGCGGCGCTTAGGTTGTCGGCGACGTTTTTGGCACTGGTGGCAGGCGCCGCTTTGACCTTCTCCTGCGCTGCGGCAAGTTCAGCTTGCGCGTCGAACAGCGCTCCCTCTGCCTCCTTCACCGCGAGGGCGCGCTGCGCCGTAACCGCGTAACGGGCCTGCAAAGTCCACGGTTCCGTTCCCTTCTTCCCGCTCTCTTCCAGTTTCTCGGTGGCAAAAACGGCCAGCAGGGCGCTATGGCGTGCCGTCGCAATCTCCAGCCGCAGCTTCGGTCGAACGGCGTCCTGCGGAGTGCCGCCGGACGCCTGCGCGGCTGTCGCCTCCGCTTCCGCCAGGGCCTTTTCGCTCGCCGCCAGTGTCTCCTGGATCACGAAGTCGCGGCGGTCCGGGTTCACGGACTGGGCGGGCAGCGTTATCGGCTTGATATCCAGAACGCCGCCGAGCGAGGCGGGCACGCCCGGCTCAATGTTGCGCGACTTGTCAGGATTGCGTTCATCGCCGCGCACAAATAGGTAGGTCGCCGCTTTCGGATCGGCGTCGAAGGCGTGTACGAGGCCGTCCTTTGCCACATCCGGCTGGCCGGGAACGCGGTCGGTCCGAACGTTGTGCGGCTCGAAGATGGC
>JAYTEU010000333.1:0-4053 GCA_043734985.1 Chthonomonadaceae bacterium | reverse complement strand
GCGGCATTGGAATCCGAAAGAACAAATCGCGTGGCGCGTCTGGTTGCGGCAGCTGCAAGCGAAACTGCGCCTGATCCGGCGAACGGTTCATAGAGTGTTTGAACATCCGTTGGGAAGTAGCAGAGTATGTCTGGAGCGATAATCCGCTTGCTACCCTGGTATGGAATTGGATGCGGCACTCGTACATTCCGCATAGATTTCATGATTGCTCTGACTTTCGTTTGTAATCCAAACACAATAATGGGCGCATTTACCGGTCCGAATCATATATGCAAATTCTAGTCAGTGCCCGAATGACAGTTCCACCAATGTCCCGAATTATAGCATGCCGAACCCTTACTAACGGTTCATAGAGTCTATCCAGTACCCAAGGCAATTTGGTCCCGGCTTCGAGGAGACATAACTATTGAGAATGACGCTAGCAGCCATGCTCTTGAGAGTCTCTTGTTGGCTCTCAGATTACACCAGATTGAACTCAATTCCGCCTCCAAAACCCTACCTGTACGGTAATTCAGAAATATTACCACTATATAGGATTGCCAAATCCCACGGATTATACTATAGTGTAGTTGCGGAAACTTTCATTGCCGCGAATCGGTCTTTAATAGTGTACGCGTATTTTCGTACAGTGACGTGGGCTTGTAGGGTCCGCAGTCCTTTTGCCGCGCTCAACGGTCCCTATTCGGGGCTTGCGCGGCCGGCAATACCGGCCGAAAGCCGGGCGAGCCGTTATCGAAAACAACCGCGGGCGCGTACGCGCCACAGGCGCCAAACCTGATCTCAGGCTGACCGCTGATCCGGCACGTTCGTTAGCCTGCCGCTCTTGCGCTAACCGCGTAAGAAGGAGTGGCTTGACCTTTTTTATGAGTACAAAACAGGTTTCCTCGCGCCTTCAAATGGCGTCCGGTGGCATGAATCACTCATTGGATATTCCCACCGCCGCAAACGCCCAGCTTACGGTGCGTCAACACCAGATTACCGACAACCTCGACCAACTGATCGATGTCCTTCCGCAGTTCGTCCGCCAGCAGCTCGAGCTTGAAGAACATCTGGAGGACCTACTTGAAATCGTAATGGACCTGGGCCGAACGCCCGAAGCCAGATTCGCGGAGCGTGTCGTCGAGCTGGGCAGTGTAGCTGTCACCGACGAAGACCTTGAATATGTGGTCGGACGCGTCGGCGCGTTCGGCAAGGATAACCGCGCGGGAATCGAGCGGACGCTGCACCGCATCTCGGCAATCCGCAACCGTCAGGGAAAGGTGGTCGGCCTTACCTGCCGCATCGGCCGCGCCGTGTACGGGACCATCGATATTATCCAGGATGTGGTGGAGAGCGGCAAATCCATCCTTATGCTCGGGCGGCCGGGACGCGGCAAAACGACCAAACTCCGTGAAGTGGCGCGTATTCTCTCCGATCAGCTCAAGAAGCGCGTAGTCGTCGTCGACACAAGTAACGAGATCGCGGGCGACGGAGATATTCCGCATCCCGCCATTGGCCGCGCCCGCCGCATGCAGGTTGCCGCGCCCGAGCTGCAGCATCATGTGATGATCGAGGCCGTCGAGAACCATATGCCGGAGGTCATCGTTATCGATGAGATCGGCACGGAGCAGGAGGCGTTCGCGGCGCGCACCATTGCCGAGCGCGGCGTGCAGCTTGTCGGCACGGCACACGGCAACAGCCTCGAAAACCTCATGATGAACCCGACGCTCTCGGATCTGGTCGGCGGCATTCATGCGGTGACGCTGTCGGACGACGAGGCGAAGCGGCGCGGCACGCAGAAGACGGTCCTGGAGCGCAAAGCGCCTCCCACATTCGATGTCGTGATCGAGATCATCGAAGTCGATAAGCTCGCCCTGCACCTGGATGTCGAGCGGACCGTCGACCGCATGCTGCGCGGCGCCACTCCGCGCCCGGAGATCCGGATACGCAACGAACACGGCGAGATCGAGGTGGTGCAGCGCGCCGAAGACCCGGGAATCATCCGCGAGCTGCCGGACCGAGGCAGGCCCGACCCGGATGCGCGCAGAACCGGCGAGCCCGATCGCGGCCGTAAGCTGGAGCGCACCGAGAATCCGAACATGCGGGAGGCGCGCGGCGGCGTGCGCGTGCGCTGGGAATCCCCGGATGGCCGCCCGGAGACCCGCGAGGACGCGGCGGATGAGCCGCCCAGGCCACCGGGAGGCGCACGGCTAACGCCCCGGACGCCCGCGCCGACGAATGGAGCCGCGCCGCCCGCGCCCGCGGCGAAGACATCCGTGCTTCGCATATTCCCCTACGGAGTGAGCCGGAGCCGCCTGGACCGCGCCATCGCCGAGATACACGTGCCCGCGTACATCGCACGAGACGTGGGGGATGCCGACGTGGTGGTGGCCCTGAAGGCGACCTACAAGCGGGAGCCGGGCAAGATGCGCGAGGCCATGCACAAGCGCCTGCCGATCTACACGGTGCGCAGCAATACGTACGCGCAGATCGCCAACTGCGTCCGTGAGCTGTTCGGCCTGACGCCGAGCTACGAGTCGGCGGAAGACGAGATGGAGGCGGCGCTCCTGGAGACCCAGGACGCGATCGACTCGGTGAAGCGGAGCAACGAAGCGATGGAGCTCGCCCCCGCGAACTCCTATACCCGCCGGCTCCAGCACCAGCTAGCCGAGCGCTATCAGCTCGTCTCGGAGAGCGTCGGCGTCGAGCCGCAGCGACGGGTTCGCATCCTGCCGATGGGAAGTTAGGGCTTTATCCACAGATTACACAGATTTCGCAGATTAAGGAGAGGTGATCCGCACATTATGGGGCTTTATACTACGCTATGGTTAGAGCGTCTGTGATCGGGTCATTCGATAAATCTGTGTAATCTGTGCAATCTGTGGAGAGAATGTCTGGATTTGTCTTGGGGGGTATATGTCAGAGGTTGGTGCGGGGTTGTTTGTTACGTTTGAGGGAGTGGAGGGCGCTGGGAAGACTACCCAGATCGCCCTCCTTCTCGATTGTCTGCGGGAGTTGGGCCAGGACGTCCGGGTAACGCGTGAGCCGGGGGGCGATGCGGTCGCGGAGACCGTCCGGCGCCTGCTGCTGGAGCGGGAAATGGCGCCGCGCGCCGAACTGCTGCTCTTTCTGGCTGCGCGCGCGCAGAACGTGGACCGGGTAATTCGCCCCCACCTGGCGGCCGGGGGGACGGTCTTGTGCGATCGGTTCATCGACTCGAGTATTGCCTATCAGGGCTACGCGCGAGGACTGGGGCGGGACACGGTATTCCACCTCAACGCCTTCGCCATCGACGGTCTTCTGCCCGACCTTACCATCCTCCTCGACCTGCCGCCGGAGATCGGACTGTCCCGCCAGATGGACCGCAACCGGATGGAGGCGGAGTCTCTCGAATTTCACGTACGTGTACGGGAGGGATTCCTTCGTGAAGCGGAGAATAACCCGGCACGCTTCTGTGTGCTCGATGCGACACAGGAGGCAGCCGCGCTTCACGCCTCGATACGTGAGCGTGTATCCACGCTGACGGCACTTCGGCGCCCCTGATCGGGCTCGCGCCGTGCCCTGCCGCCCCATTTCTGTCAGGCGCATTGTAAACGGAGGCAACATCCGATGAAACTGGTCATCACCGTCGTACACGACCGCGACAAGAATAAGATAACCGAAGCCCTGCTGCGGAATGGGTTCAAATTCACCAAGATCGGCAGTACCGGCGGGTTCCTGCGGGAAGGCAATGTCACCCTGCTGATCGGCGTGGATGAGAAAGAGGTCGACAGGCTCGTCCAGGTGATCAGCGATAGCTGCAAGACCCGGGAGCAGTTCGTCAACGTCCTGCCGCCGGACGCTGCGCCGGTAGGCACGTTCATGCCCAGCCCGGTGAAGGTCCTGGTGGGCGGCGCGGTCTGCTTTGTGATGGAAGTCCAGCGGTTCGAGCGGTTCTGATTTCCTGCCTTCAAGCGGCGAGAAGTGAATAACGTTGCACGGTTGGCCCGCCGGGAGGAGAAATGTCCGAAACCGAACTCTCTCTGCTGCTGGAGGATCTGCGGTCGGAGAACAGCTCCCGGCGCCGGGATGCCG
>JAYTEU010000332.1:0-11426 GCA_043734985.1 Chthonomonadaceae bacterium | reverse complement strand
GGCTTTACGGCTTTGACGGCGGCTGTCCACTTCTGCACGAAGTGCGTGTACCGGTCGAGTCTCCATTTGAGATAGTGGCGGAACTCAGGCTTGTTCACATCGCCGGTCGCCGGGATCGCCTTACCGCTGTCCTTCCTATAAGCCGCTTCGCAGTAGGGGCAGAAGCACTGTGACCAGCAGCCAAAACCGTCCATATTGTAGCCGTCCCAGTCGAAGCGCTTGATGAATTCGACCTGCGACTTGATGAACCAGTCGCCGTACGGAGAGTTCCAGCAGCCGAGAACCGCGCTCTGCTTCAACTGCTCAACCGTTATCGGCTTGCCGCCCGGCGAGCTGATGTCCTGCCAGTCCGGGTGCTCGGCCTGGATCCAGGGCGTCATATAGAACCGGATGACCTCGCCGAGAACTTTCGCCCCGCGCGCATGCGCCGTATCTACGCGCCCCCGGATTTCGAGCAGCGTCTTCTGCGGGATAGGAGCTCCGCTTCGGATGTCCACGATCTCGCCCTGCCTGCCAAGGATAAACGGGCCGCCCGCAAATCCGGTTCCCGCCGCGTTCGTCCCGCCACAGATCACGTTCGTGCCGTCCCCGATGACCTCGTCCAGATCCTTTCCCTCCACGCCGAAGCACAGTCTCTGGTGCGTCGACAGCCACGTCGAGCCGGTGAGCGGCGGGGGATAGTTCAACTGCCGATCCGCTGCGCAGGCTATAGAGGACAGGCAGACAAGGAGAAGAAGCGCCAGGGCTTTTTGCAGGCACATGGGAGGACCTCCGGAGGCGAGTGCATAGGGTTGTTCAACAGTAAGTGTGTGTGCAAAAAACGCCCCCAGCCCTCCACCCGCACGTGGGTACCCGGTCTGAGGGAGTTGTTGCGCCTTTGTGGCCGGTCCCCCCAGAATTGGGGGTTAGGGGGCACATTGCGTAGTTCCCCCAGCCCTCCACCCGCGCGCGCGTGAAGGGTTAGGGGGCGTATTCCGCGGTTCTTGCACACTCTCTTTGGATTCGTCACAAAGTAAGTGTTGCACAGTCTCATACCATCTGATCTCACTCGAAGCCCGAAATTGACACACTTATTTTGTGACAGACCCTTAGAGTTAGGCCGGCACTGCCGGACGCGGACAATCGCGACTCAACTCCGTATATGGAAGGAGGCGAACCTATTTGCGGCGAATGCAAACATGGTAATAAGATCAACGTATCGAATTCGATTGTGAGGGTTGAACAATGGCAATCGGTCAAACCACGAAGCCCCGAGTTCTGGTGATAGACGAGGACCTTCTATTCTCTACCCGTGTGGAATCGACCCTGCACAAGCTGGGTTACGAGGTCCTCGTCACCGCGGACCCGGACGAGGGAATCGCATTCGCGGGGGCCAACGAAATCAGCCTTACGATACTTAATTTTGGGCGCGACGGTCTGCATCCGCTGGAAACGGTCGCCGCCCTTAAGGCCGTCTATCAGCCTGCGCCAGTTCTGGGATTCCTATCTCATAAGCTTATTCCCGGCGTAAGGGATGCCGCCCGCGAAGCCGGATGCGATCTTCTTGTCGCCAACTCCGCGCTGGTACTACGGCTTTCCCAACTCGTAGGGCGTCTGGCCCCGCTGGACGGCTCCGTGGCGCAAATCGTCGAGGCGGAAGAGATCGCGGAAGAGCCGGAAGGCTGATGAAGGTCGCAGAGGTGCCATCGGCCACGCACGGCATTACGAGTTTTCGGTGGACGATCCGGCGGGACTGTCGAACTCTACGCCCGGCGCCAGCCGCAGGCCGCGCGCCCAGGAGTCCGCAGCCATCCGCTTACCGCTGTCTGGCTGCACTTCCGTAATTAAAAGAGTAGTGCCATTCCCGGCGGCGACCAGCAGCCCGGCGGGAGTCTTGCTGAACCCGGTGATCGTGCCGGGCCGCACGCCGGTGGGAGCTAATTCCGTCGGAGCAGCGGACCAAATTTTAATTCTCTTGCCGCGAATGGCTGCGAAGGCGCCGGGACGCGGAGAGACGCCCCGTATCCTATTATTGATCTCCGCCACCGATTCGTGCCAGCGAACGATGCCATCCTCCGGCTGAATCGCGGGCGCGAAGGTCGCTGCCAATGCGTCCTGCTTTCGGCGCGGGATGGTTCCGGCGGCCAGCCCTTCCAGCGTATCGAGCAGTAGGGCCGCGCCTAATTCCGCCATCTTCGGAAACAGCGTCCCCGTCGTGTCGTCGGGCTCGATTGGGAGCGAGGCGGCGAGAAGCATATCGCCGGTGTCGAGTGTGGCATCCATCCACATCGTTGTGACGCCTGTCTCACGGTCTCCCGCCATGATGGCCCTTTGGAGCGGCGCGGCGCCCCGGTATTTCGGAAGCAGCGAGCCGTGAACGTTGATCGGACCGAGCGGCGGAAGGTCCAGCAGCGCCTGGGGCACAATCTGGCCGAAGGCCGCCAGCGCAAGCACGTCCGGCGCCAGATCGCGCATCTTCGCGATGAACGCTTCGGAGCGTACGCGCTTGGGCTGAACCAGGGGCAGTCCGCGCTCCAGCGCCGCCAGCTTCACCGGTGAAGGCGTCAGCCGCTGCCCGCGGCCGCTCGGCTTGTCCGGCTGCGTCACTACGGCGAGCACCTGGTGGCCCGCCTCAAGTAGCGCCGCAAGAGAAGGGACGGCAAACTCTGCCGTCCCAAAAAAAACCACCCTTAACGAATGTCCGCTCGCCATCTTGCCTCCCTGCTACTCCTGTGGCGCGGTCTCATCATCGTCCTCGTCGATGGCCCATTCGAGTGTGTTGGGCTCCACCCGGTCGATAAAGAGAATGCCGTCGAGATGGTCGACCTCATGCTGAATCACGCGGGCCTCCAGCCCTTTGACACGACGCGAGACTTGCCGGTTCCTTTCGTCGTAGGCTCGAAATCGCAGCTCGTTCGCGCGCTTCACAACGCCCTGTAGCCCGGGGATAGAAAGGCAGCCTTCCTTCGGTTCAAGCTGTTCGCCGGACATAGAGAGAATCGTCGGATTGATCAGCACCTTCAGTCCATCCCCTTCGTTCGCGTCGTAAATGATGATGCGAGTCGAAGCGCCGATCTGTGGAGCGGCCAGCCCCAGTCCGTTGGCGTCCCGCATAATCGTGGTCATCCTCTTGATGAGCCGGCTCGTCTCGGCGCCGATGCGGGTCACCGACCGGGCTGTCTGGCGCAGGACGGGATCGCCGTATTTTACGATTTCGGGGTGACGCTCCCACGCCTCCATGAGTTCGGGCGGGATGTCGATCTTAGGATCGGCTGTCACGGTTGGCATGTTCAAATTCCTCAAATCAGAACCCCAGTCGCGGACTTTTTATCGGCGAATGGGTGACCATCGGGCGCCTTCCAAGCGTTCCGTCCCTGTGGTCGAGTATCAGGTCCGTGCAGAGTGAGAAGTCTTCCAGCAGTTCGGCGGCGATCTCGTCGCACTTCTCGCTCGCGGGGAACAGCTTCGCGATATCCTGCGCCACTTGCTCGGCGGAACGGGTCTCTTTGATCTCGGTAACGCTCTGGTCCGTCTCGTTGACCTGGAAGCGCGTCTCCCACGGCAGGCTGCACTGCTGTGTCATAAAGCCCGCAACATCGGGCGACATCGGCTGCCGCTCGGTCCAGCGCACGTCGAGCGCGTAGACGATCATGCCTGACTTTGCCTGCATTAGATCGACGAACTGCTCTTCCGCCATCTGGTTCAGTTCGTCGGGGGCCTCGGTCTCCGGAGCGCCCACCGGCAGGCTGATATTAATGTCGTAAGAGTGAGCCATAACCAGGAGCGCGAGATCCTCTTCGTCCTCCGAATTGTCGCCGTGCCGGTACTCGCGAACGCTTTCGGATTCGACTTCCCACCACTGCGCGAACAGGCGCGCCAGAGGCTCCGAAGTGGGACCAAGCCAGAGTAAGCGGCTCGGCGCATAGCCCTTTGCGTCCAGCAGCGCCGCGCTTACCCCCACGATATAGGCAATATCTTCTTCGCTCGGCTCGAAGTAGATAAACCGCCCGCTCGGTTTCGGAAGACCGGCCGCGGCCTCTTCAGTACCCGATACGACAACACCGCCTTCCGCCTGCTGGATCATCTCCTGGCCTGGGTCCGGGCTTGGATTCATTTCAACTAGGATGCCGCGCGTCTGTACATAGTGCCAGTCGCAAAGCTCCATCTCTTCGAGCTCGTCGAAATCACGAACACGTGCAATGAGGTCGCCGACCTCTTCCCGGATCATCGGCAGGGCAGGGAACTCGGTGAACTGTTCGAAGGCTTCGGGCGGAGCGATCTGGTATACAGCCTCCGCGGCGTCGATCTGCCGCAGCAGCGCGTAGCATTCGGCCAATTCCATCAAAAGCCACGGCGGAAGGCTGCCATAAGCGTCGTTCAGCCCATGGAAGGTATTGACCGCCTCCTCGTACATGCCCAGGCTCATCAGCACCTGCGCGATGCCCATATCGACCGCCTGGCTCAGCTCGTTTTCGGCGTCCCCGAGAAGCTGCTTGGCGCGCTGAAAAAACGGGAGAGAGACAAAGAACTGCTGGCTCTGCGCGAACCAGTGGCCCGCCTGCTGAAAAGCGGACGGGTCCTCGCGATGGTTCTGAATGTTCCGGAAGATCTCCAGCTCCTGGCTGTTGGTCGCTCCCGCCAGCTTGACGATCTCTTCGAGCAGTTCGATCGTCGTGTTGACCACCAGATCGGACGTGACATCGTGCTGAAAGGCAAAGACCATCTGCTGAAGGGCGTTGTGCGGTTCACCGGCGGCCGCGACTTCCTTGGCGTGCTCGACGAGCTGCCGCACCTCCGGCGAGACAGGCGGGCCGGATTCGATCGGCTTGCCATCGGGCCCTAAGATACGCATGATGTGAACTCCTGTGGTCGTGAAAAGTGGTAAATCAACTGGCTTATCGCCACCAGCGCCGCCGTCTCTGTTCTAAGAATATGCGGCCCGAGAGAAATCGTAATGCAGCCGTGCGAGCGTGCAATTTCCAATTCGTTTGGGCTCCAGCCGCCCTCAGGCCCCACCAGCAGATACATGCGCGTTGGAACCGCCCTCATCTCCAGCAGAGCCGAATAGAGCGGTAGCGCGGGAGCGCCGGTGTGCAGCAGAAGCGCCGGCAGGCCCGCAGCCTCTGCCTCGCGAGCAATCGCCGCTAACTTGGTGGGCAGGCGTACCACCGGTATGCGCGCCCGAAACGACTGCTCCGCCGCGCCCTTCGAGATCGCCTGCCAGCGCGCGGCGCGCTCCGCCAGGCGGCCGATCGGTATTTCAGCTACGGACCGTTCCGCCTGAACCGGAATAAACTCGCAGGCTCCGGCCTCGGTGCCGTGCTGAATCACCTGCTCGAACTTATCGGACTTGCCCAGCGCCTGCGCGACTACAATATAGGGCGTCGGCTCCGGCGGCGGATCGATCGGCTGCTCGATTCGGGCGATCGACTCGCGCTTCTCGACCGCGGTCAGAGTGGCCAGGTATGCGTTTCCCAAACCATCCAGAAGCGTGACCGGCTGTCCGGTGCGCGCGCGGAGAACCCGCGCGATATGCAGATGGTCCTGACCGGAAATGCGAGCGGTCTTCGTCTGGAGATCGATCTGGCCCGGAGCGACAAAGAGACGGTACATAGAGCTTAGTTTGTCCAGGCGTCGCTCTCGCAGCCGATCGGCGGCAGCGCGCGGGATGCGAGGGCCAACGATTCGGCGTCGGTCCCGGCATCGGCCTCCAGCCGTGTCACGAGGCAGACCCAGATATCTTCGCGGCGTGTATCGACTGGAGTAAATCCGACTGCCCGCAGCGCGCCCGAAACGAGCTCGCAATGGTTGTCCACGATGCCGGAGGCGAGAAAATACCCTCCCGGCTTCAGGCGGCCCGGGAGTGTAGGCGCAAGTTCAACGATGGTATTTGCGACGATGTTTGCTACAATCAGGTCGCACTCTTTCGCCGCCGCATCGAATGCGTCGATTTCGAGCACATCGATCACGCCGTCCAGGCCGTTCCGCGCCACGTTCTCTGTCGCTATCTTGCGGGGAAGCAGGTCGATATCCGTTGCATAGACATGGGCCGCTCCGAGCCGGGCCGCCGCGAGCGAAAGGATACCGCTGCCGGTTCCAATATCCGCGACGATCATACCCGGCTTCACAAGGTCTTCGAGCGCCTCCAGGCACAGTTTCGTCGTGGGGTGGCCACCGGTGCCGAACGCCATGCCGGGGTCCAGGTCCAGAATAAGGTCGCCCGGCTGCGGAGAAAAGAACTCCCAGCTTGGCTTGATGATGATCTTCCGGCCGATACGAAGCGGCTTAAAGTACTGCTTCCACGCATTGGCCCAGTCTTCATCCTCTACGTAGCGAACCGACATGCCGTCGCGGAGGCCGGGAAGCCCGAACTCAGGCAGCCGCTCCAGATGCGCGCGCAAAAGTTCTATATGGCCCGTCAGCTCGTCCGTCACCGGCAGGCTTCCCTGAACCTTCACCGGATCGATCCCCGTCATCATAACGCCGCCGCAGCCCGCCTCAATATAGGCATAGCTTACCGCCTCAACCGAATCCGGCGGGCACTCCACCGTCATCTCCGCCCATCGCATAAGTTAGTTCCTTTGGCAGTCGGCAGTCGGCAGTCGGCAATAGTGAAATGCATTTACCGAATGCCGCATTCTGTATCCCCGATTGCCTACTGCCGATTGCCTACTGCCTATTCTCAATGCCCGCCCAGTATTCGCCCGAAGAGGCCCTTGCCGCTGCCGGTATCGACTTTGTCGCCCATGGAGGCCGCAAACTGCTGGAGAAGCGCGCGCTGATCGGAGCTCAGCTTGGTCGGTACTTGCACCTGGACGAACACATGTTGGTCGCCCCGCCCCCGACCGCGCAGATCCGGGACGCCCTTGCCGCGAAGCAGGAACTCCTGGCCGCTCTGGGTGCCCTCCGGAATCTTGATCTCCTCGGTGCCGCCGACGATCGGAACCTCGATCGCGCCGCCGAGCGCCGCGCGTGCAAAGCTGATCTCCACCTTGCAGTAGAGGTCGTTATCGTGCCGCTCGAAGACCGGATGCTCCTTGACGACTACTACAATGTACAAGTCGCCCGATGGCCCGCCAAGTGCGCCCGCATCGCCTTCGCCCGGAAGATGGATACGACGTCCCGAATCGATCCCGGCGGGTATGCGCAGGGTTCGCTCCCGGGTCTTGCGCACGCGTCCGTGATTGCATTTGCCGCAGGGATTGAGGATAGCCTGTCCCGTTCCGCCGCACCGCGTACAGGCCTGCGTGCTGACGAAATTCATAAACGGGGTGCGCTGCGTGAATCGCGTCTGTCCTGTGCCCTGGCACTGAGAGCAGGCTTCAGGCTTGGTGCCAGGGGCCGATCCGGTGCCGCGGCAGTGGTCGCATGCTTCGAGGTGCGGGTAACGGATGGTCTTCTCCGCGCCGAGCACCGCGTCCTCCAGGGTGATCTCCAGCTCATGGGCCAGGTCGTCGCCTTGAATGACCGTCGAAGCCTGGCGGCGCCCGCCCGTCGAAGCGTCCTGAAAAATGGTCGCGAAGAGATCGCCGAAAAGGTCGTCCGCCGAGCCGAAGCCTCCCGGGGAGCCGCTGGCCGCGCCTGTAACTCCCGCCGCGCCAAACCTATCGTACTGGCGTCGCTTGGCGTCGTCGCTCAGAACGCCGTAAGCGGTCTGGAGCTCCTTGAACTTGTCGACGGCATCGGCTTCCCTATTGACGTCGGGATGGAATTTCTTCGCCAGATTGCGGTACGCGCGCTTGATCTCATCCGCGCTTGCGCTCTTGGAAACACCGAGCACCTCGTAATAGTCGTGCGATTGTGCCGCCATGGTTCTCTCTTAACTCCTGATGCCCAAACTATCCGTTCTGTACGGTCTGGCTCAGCCGCTCGATCTCATCCGGCGACAGACCGGTTGCGTTGCTCACTTGAATCTGTTGGCGAATGCCGGACCGAATATCCAACGCCGTAACGTGGACGATTCCGTTCACATCGATATCGAATACGACTTCCACTTGAGGCACGCCGCGCGGCGCGCGGGGAATGCCCTGCAGGGTAAAGTCGGCCAGGAAGTTGTTGTGACGCGATAGATCGGATTCGCCCTGGTATACCTTGACGTTGACCTGCGTCTGCCCGTCCGCTGCGGTCGTGAAGACCTTCTTGCCCTGAGTCGGGATTTTCGTGTTGCGGTCGATAAGCCGCGTCATGACGCCGCCGAGCGTCTCGATACCCAGCGAGAGGGGAGTGACGTCCAGCAGAACCGTATCTTCTACTTCGTCGTTCAGGATGCCGCCTTGGAGCGCAGCCCCGATTGCAACAGCTTCTTCCGGATTGATTCCCTGGTAGGGTTCTTTACCGAACAGTTTTCTAACAAGTTCCTGTACCGCGGGCATGCGCGTCGAGCCGCCGACGAGTAGGATGCAGTCCAGATCGGCTTCGCGCAGGCGGGCGTCGTCGAGAGCCTGCCGCGTCGGAGGAATGAGCCGTGATAGAAGGTCCGCCGTGTCCCTTTCGAACTGCGCCCGCGTGACCTGGATGTCTAGGTGCAGCGGGCCGTCCGGACCGTTTGCCAGAAACGGCAGGTTGACGTGGGCGTGAGAGCGGCTGCTCAGCTCGATCTTGGCCTTTTCGGCGGCGTCGAGCACGCGCTGCATGGCGACGCGGTCCTCACGAAGTGTAAAGGTGGTCTCGTTCTCGAACTGCGCCGCCAGCCACTGCATGAGCCGGTCGTCCCAGTCGTCGCCGCCCAGGTGGGTATCGCCGCACGTGGCCTTGACCTCGAACAGGCCGTCGCCCATCTCCAAAAGCGATACATCAAAAGTTCCGCCGCCCAAGTCCCACACCAGCACGTTCTGGACATCCTCGCGCGCGATCCCGTAGGCGAGCGCGGCGGCGGTGGGCTCGTTGAGAATGCGAACGACTTCAAGCCCGGCGATTGCGCCCGCATCCTTGGTCGCCTGCCTCTGCGCGTCGCTGAAATAGGCGGGAACCGTCACAACGGCCTTGTGAACCTTCTCGCCGAGGTAAGCCTCCGCATCGGCCTTGACCTTTTGGAGGATGATTGCCGAAATCTCCTGTGGCGTGTACTCCCGTCCATCGATCGCGACCCGGTGGTCCGTGCCCATGCGCCGCTTAATGCTGCCGATCGTCCGCTCGGGATGCGCGAGCGCCTGACGCTTTGCCAGGCTGCCGACCAAGCGCTCGCCACTTTTGTTGAAGCCCACCACGGAGGGGCAGAGCCTATTTCCGTCGGAAAGCGTAATAACGGTCGCCTCCCGCCCCTCGACGACCGCCACTACTGAGTTTGTAGTTCCTAGATCAATTCCAACGATTTTTGGCATAGATCGTTCAGCGCCTAATCTTCCTCTTCGAGTTCGGGGATCATATCGTCTTCATCGTCATCGACATCCGTGATCATGCCGGGCGAGTCCCGTACGAAGGCGTCCACGGGGCGCATCTCCTCGGAGTCGTCCTCCACCTCTTCCTCCTCGTCAGAGTCGGGTTCGGCGGTGCGGAAGGCCGCAAGCTGAGCCGCTGCGCTGTCGCTGTCGTTGTCCATGGCGAGCACGGGACCGGCGCCGATGATATCTTCCAGGCTCGGTTCAGTGGGCTTCAGCGCCGCCTGGCTTGCAGCCGTGGAGGCGTCCTCGACGACGCGCTTGATGATGGCTCCCGCCGCGATCTCCTCCAGCGCCACGGTGAGCGGATTGGCGGATTTGGAATCGGTCAGCCTGCGGGCGTTGTCCTTGATCTGTCGGGCGCGCTTGGCGGCTAGGATAACGAGGGCGTACTTGCTCTCCTGCGTGTCCAGCTTATCGGGTGAGGGATAGATGCTCATCGTGTTAAAACTCCTTCGAGTGTGTGCAATAAGCGCACCCAGGCCCCCCAATTTTGAGGGAGTCGTTGCACTTCGCGACGGCTGGTTCCTCCAGACCGGGTACCCGCGTGCGGGTGGAGGGTTAGGGGGCGTTTTTATACACTTTCTTATCGGTCACGCGCTCAAGTCCTAATTATCGGGACAGTCGGTCCCGTTCGATAACCCATTCGGGAGGCGCAAAAAGTGCGCAGAACGGCCCCCGTTCTGCATTGCCTATTCTACCACAAAATATCGGACGGTGGGGGAAGGGGAGCGAGACGAACAGCAGCGCTCGTTACGGAACATGAGCTGGCGCGATCGATGTTTGGTCGGCCGGGTCGATAAACGACCCGGCACATTGGCCTGCGGCCGGGCGTCCTCCGGACGCAAATCCCTTCAGCGAAGAATCGCCGAATTCCCTCAATTCGTCGTGCCCTATGGAAGTTCCATGCACCTCAAATTTCGCAAAGTACCGATCGCGGACGAACGCTATGAAGCCGCGGGCGTGTTCGATGTCGATAACGACGGCGTCCTGGACATTGTTTCCGGCGCTTATTGGTACCAGGGTCCGGACTTCAAAACGGCCCACCGTATCGGTGATGTCTAGGCGGTCGGCGAGTACTACGACGACTTCTCAACGATTCCGATGGACGTGGACGGCGACGGATATGTCGACGTTATCACTGGCGGCTGGTGGGGGAATACGCTGCGCTGGCGCAGGAATCCCGGTCCCACGGGCGGCGATTGGACGCAGCACGTGATCGCCGAGTGCGGTAATGTCGAAACGACGCGCGCCTGGGACGTAGGATGCTGAAAGTCCACGGTACCTGTAGCCAGACGTCGAAACCACGCGCGCCTGGGACGTAGATGGCGATGGAGAACTGGAGACCGTTCCGAATACGCCCGGCGGGCCGCTCGTCGCTTATAAGCTGGTGAAGGGAGCGGACGGCAAGGGCGCGGGCCGCTTTACGGCGCACACGCTGTTCCCCCGCAAACAGGGCCACCGCCTGGGGTTCGGCGAGATCGCGGGCAGCGGGCGGCGACTTCGTGCTGCGCGACGGCTGGCTTGAGAGCCCACCCGACCCGCTTCACGGCGAATGGACCTTCCACCTGGAGTTTGAGCTTGGCTCCGCCGGCATCCCGGCGCTGGTGGTGGACGTGAACGGAGACGGCCTGAACGACTTGATCGTGGGGCCGGGGGCACGACTACGGCCTGGACTGGTGGGAGCAGGGCCGCGACCCCGCCGGAAACCGAACCTGGACCCGCCATCCGATCGACCCCTACAACGCGCAGTACCACGACCTGCAATGGGCGGACATCGACGGCGATGGCCAAAACGAGCTGATAACCGGCAAGCGCCATCGCGCGCGCAACGGCAAAGACCCCGGCGAAACCGACGACGTCGGCATCTACTAGTTCAAGTGGAACGGCGAGTCTTTCTCCAAGCAGATCATCGACTACGGCCAATGCCGTTATCATAACGTGTCAGCCCCGGACGGATGGCGACCGCATTTGTGTCCTAAGAAACTCTGCCTTAACCGGTAGACATTTGGCTGTATGTGATACCGCAAATCGTTTCTTAGGTGTGTGACGTGCCGCTAGGCCCGTCTG